>NZ_JAVDSI010000007.1:0-223106 GCF_031455235.1 Curtobacterium sp. 320
AACGTCGCCGCCTGGGGGGCCGGGGGGGCCCCCCCCCCCCCCCCCCGGCGGGGGGGGGGGGGGCGGGGGGGGGGGGGCCCCCCCCGGGGGGGGCCCCCCCCCCCCCCCCCCGGGGGGGGGGGGGGGGGCCCCGGGGCCCCCGCGCCTCCCGTCCGTGTGTGGTGACGTCTACGCGACCGCGGCCTGCGCCTGCACCTGCCGCTGCACCCGGCCCAGCATCCCGACCATGCCGCGGATCCGCAGCGGGCTGACCGCCTCGCTCAGCCCGATCGTCAGCGGGTAGTCCGCCGGCACGGCGAGCACCTGCTCGGCGGTCAGGCCGGACAGCCCCTGCGCGAGGATCGACGCGAAGCCCCGCGTGGTCGGTGCCTCGCGCGGCGCCGTGGCGTGCATCCGGACGATGCCGGGCGCGTCGCCGTCCGCACCCACGGTGACCGTGATGAAGACGGGGGACTGGCACTCCTCGACGCGTTCGAGCTCGTCCTCGTGCCCCTGCAGGCGCTCTGGAAGCGCCGGGAGCTCGTTCGAGAACTCGAGGAGCAGCTGCAGGCGGTCCTGCTGGGAGAGTTCGAGGAAGTCGTCGCGGATCTCGGCGAGGGACTGGGGGAGTGCGTCGGTCATCGGTCGGTGATCGTACCCGGTTCGGTGCCGACGGCGATCGGGACGCGGACCGCGCTGCCCCACTCGGTCCACGAGCCGTCGTAGTTGCGGACGTTCTCGTACCCGAGCAGGTGCTGCAGGACGAACCAGGTGTGGCTCGACCGCTCGCCGATGCGGCAGTAGGCGATGACCTCGTCCGCGTCGCCGATGCCGGCGCCGTCGCGGTAGATCGCGTCGAGCTCCTCGCGGGTCTTGAAGGTGCCGTCCGGTGCTGCGGCGGTGGCCCACGGGATGTTCACGGCGGTGGGGACGTGGCCGGCGCGGAGGGCGCCCTCCTCCGGGTAGTCCGGCGCGGTGGTGCGGTCGCCGGCGTACTCCGGGGCGCTGCGGACGTCGATCAGCGGCTTGCCGAGGTGGGCGAGCACGTCGTCCTTGTAGGCGCGGATCTCGGTGTCGATCCGGTCGACGACGGGGTACTCGACCGGCGTCACCACGGTCTGGTCGGTCGTGAGCGCACGGTCCTCGGCGATCCACTTCGCCCGGCCGCCGTCGAGGAGACGGACGTCCTCGTGGCCGAACAGCGAGAAGACCCAGAGGGCGTATGCGGCCCACCAGTTGTTCTTGTCGCCGTAGATGACGACGGTGGTCTCGCGGCCGATGCCCTTGCTGCCGAGCAGTTCGGCGAAGGCCTCGCCGTCGATGTAGTCGCGGAGCACCGGGTCGTTGAGGTCGGTGTGCCAGTCGATCTTCACGGCACCGGGGACGTGGCCCGTCTCGTAGAGCAGGACGTCCTCGTCGGACTCGACGACGACCAGGTCCGGGGTGCCGGCGTCCAACTGCTCCTGCAGCCACTCGGTGGAGACGAGCCGCTCCGGGTGGGCGTAGGCGGTGAACTTCTCGGACGTGTCGACCGGTGCGGTCATGGTGGGCTACCTCCAGGTGGTGATCCGGCACCGGACTAGGATCGGTCGTCGGTGCCTGTGGGCAACGGTACGCGGGCGTGCCGTGCTCCTGACGCAACGTGACACCCCACGACATGCTTCCCGAAGGACTGCCCCGATTGTCAGCGAACACCGCGCCTGAACACCTCGTCGACCGCGACCCGCAGGTGACCCCGCAGCAGATGGCTGCGTCGCTGGTCCCGCCGCCCCAGTTCGCCGACGCGTCGTTCGCCTCCTACCGACCCGACGCGGAGTACCCGTCGCAGGCGGCGGTCCGCGACGCGGTGGAGGCCTTCGTCTCCGCCGGTCCCGCCGACCAGCCTCGCCGGGGGCTGTTCGGTCGCCGGAAGCCCGTGGCGGAGTCGACCGCGAAGTCCGGCGTCTACCTCGACGGCGGGTTCGGCGTCGGCAAGACCCACCTGCTCGCCGCCGCCTACCACGCCGCCACTGGTCGGAAGACGTTCGGCACCTTCATCGAGTACACGGCGCTCGTCGGGGCTCTCGGGTTCCAGGGGACGGTCGACCTGCTGCGCGGGACGGCGCTGGTGTGCATCGACGAGTTCGAGCTCGACGACCCCGGTGACACGATGGTGATGACGCGCCTCATCAAGGAGCTCGCCGAGACCGGCACGCGGTTCGCCGCCACCTCGAACACGCCGCCGGGTGCCCTCGGCGAGGGGCGCTTCGCGGCCCAGGACTTCCTGCGCGAGATCCAGGCGATGTCCGACCGGTTCGACACCATGCGCATCGACGGGCTCGACTTCCGCCGGCGCGCGATCGACGAGTCGGCGGGCGTCGTGGCCGACGTTGCCGCGGGACTCCCCAGCGGACGCGTCACGCTCGACGACTTCCGTGCGGTGGTCGGGCACCTCGCGTCCGTGCACCCGTCGAAGTACGTCGCGATGGTCGAGGACCTCGACGCCGTCGGCCTCACCGACGTGCAGCCCTTCACCGACCAGACCGATGCGCTCCGGTGGGTCGCGCTGGTGGACCGGCTGTACGACGCGCAGGTCCGGATCGTGGCCTCGGGCACCCCGCTCGACCAGGTGTACCCGGAGTCGATGCTCGACGGTGGGTACCGCAAGAAGTACCTGCGTGCGGCGAGCCGCGTCGTGGCGCTGACCCGCGCCGTGGACTGAGCCGCCTGCCGGTCGCGAGCGGGCGCTGCCCCGCTGCGCCGCGCCTCCAGGCCCCGTTCCGCGACGGCTGTCGGACACCGTCCGGACGGACCGGGAGAACTCGTGGCCCCCGTCCAGGGGACTGCCCGGGGGACGAAACACGACGTTTACACACCGGGCCGTCGCGTTACATCCGCGAAACACTTCGTGCTCCCTCGTGAAACCTCGCCTCGCCAGACTCGGTGACACCCGACGCGGACCAAGAGCCGCTGGTGCAATCGAGAGGTGAACAGATGCTTGATCAGGGCAACACGACGTTCGTGTTGGTCATGGCGGCGCTGGTGTTGTTCATGACACCCGGCCTGGCCTTCTTCTACGGCGGTCTGGTGAAGGCCAAGTCCGTCATCAGCATGATGATGATGTCCTTCGGGGCGATTGCGCTCGTGAGCGTCCTCTGGGTCGTCTACGGCTACGCCATCGCCTTCGCGAACCACGGTGACGGCACGGCGGTGTCCGGCGTCGTCGGCTTCTTCAGCATCGACTGGAACCAGATCGGCCTCGGGCAGGCGTTCGAGGAGGCCAAGGCCTCGACGATCAACGCCGCGTACCCCTCGATGGCGTTCGTCGGCTTCCAGGCGACCTTCGCGATCATCACGGTCGCCCTGATCTCCGGTGCGATCGCCGACCGTGCCAAGTTCGGCGCGTGGATGGTCTTCGCCGGCGTCTGGGTCACGGTCGTCTACTTCCCGGTCGCCTCGTGGGTCTTCAACCTCACGTCCGGCTGGGCAGCGACTTGGGGCGTCATCGACTTCGCCGGTGGCACCGCGGTCCACATCAACGCCGGCGCCGCGGGTCTGGCCCTCGCGCTCGTCCTCGGCAAGCGCGTCGGCTTCGCCAAGGGTGCGCACAAGCCGCACAACCCGCCCTTCGTCCTCCTCGGTGCCGCGATCCTGTGGTTCGGCTGGTTCGGCTTCAACGCCGGTTCCGAGGGCGCCGCGGATGGCATCGCCGCGATCGCCTGGGTCAACACCCTCGCCGCCCCGGCCGCCGCGATCCTCGGTTGGCTGCTCGTCGAGAAGCTCAAGGACGGCAAGGCCACCTCGATCGGTGCCGCGTCGGGCGCCGTCACCGGCCTCGTCGCCATCACCCCGGCATGTGCCAACCTGACCCCGGGCTGGGGCATCCTGCTCGGCTTCATCGCGGGCATCATCTGCTGCTTCGCGATCGACTGGAAGTACCGTCTCGGCTTCGACGACTCGCTCGACGTCGTCGGCGTCCACCTGGTCGGCGGCATCGTCGGCACGCTGTACCTCGGCTTTTTCGCCAACGACACCGGCCTGATCTACTCGGGCTCGTTCACGCAGCTCGGCAAGCAGGCCGCCGCTGCCGGCGCCGTCGGTGTCTACTCGTTCGTCCTCGCCTTCGTCATCGGCTGGATCATCGAGAAGACGATGGGCTTCCGTGTGAAGACCGAGGACGAGGTCGCCGGCATCGACACCGCGGTCCACGGCGAGGAGGGCTACGTCCTCTACGAGGAGCGCGACGAGACCCCGGTCTCCGTCCGGTAGCTCGCTGCCACACCGGCACGACGGGCCCCGCGCACACAGCAGCGCGGGGCCCGTCGTCGTGGGCGGGGGTGCGGGGCGCGCGTGGCGCGGCGGCGCGCGCGGCGCGCGGCTTGGGGACTCCGTGCGACATTGTCGACGTCGTACGACATCGACGATGTCGCACGCCCGCGACCGCAACAGCCCGCGGGCGCAACGAACGACGACTCCGCGGTCGTACGACATCGACGATGTCGTACCGGGACGGCAACGGCCGCCGGGCGCGCGGCGCGACGGCGGGCGCGCGGCCGGCGGCGTGCCGACGCCCCGCGTCCGGCAGAGTGGAGCCATGACGACGACGTCGAACACGCTCACGAACCTCCGCGAGGTCGGGGGACCCGGCCTCCCGCACGGCCGCCGGCGCACGGTGTACCGGGCGAACACCGACCGGGTCGCCCCCGCCGCGTACCCGGCGGGCCTCGCCGCCGTGGTCGACCTGCGCCGCGTGGACGAGACGGACGCGGTGCCGCACCCGCTCGCCGCCACGCCCGCCTACCGATCCGTGCCGCTCTTCGACCCGGCCTCGGCGATCGAATCCGCCGCCGAGGCCGTCGACCTCGAGGACCAGTACACCGACTGGCTCGACCGGCACCACTCCGGCATCGCCGCGGCGCTGCGGATGATCGCCACCGCGGACGGCGACGTGCTCGTCTGCTGCGCCGCCGGCAAGGACCGGACCGGCATCGTGAGCGCGCTGCTCGCCCGGCACTGGGGTGCCGACCTCGACGCCGTCGGTGCCGACTACGCGGCCAGCGCCGCCGGGCTCGTCGAGCGCTTCGCCGCCGAGCGCGCCGCGAGCACGGACCCCGTGGCGACGGCGATCGGCCACCGCTGCGTCCCGGAGATCATGACGACGGTCATCGAGCGCGTCGAGCGGCGGTGGGGCTCGGTGGACGGGTACCTCCGCAGCATCGGGCTGCGGGACGAGGAGATCGCCGCGCTCTGACCGGTGGCTGCGCGCGCGACGCGGGTCCGGCTCTGGACGTGCGGACGGACGGGAGGCGCGGTGCGGGTCGGACCCGGACCGCGCCTCCCGTCATGGGTCGCGTCAGCGACGTGGTGGCGTCAGCGCGTCACCAGGCGTAGTCCTCCGGCGAGGTCTTGTGCCCCGGGAAGATCTCGTCGAGCCGGTCGAGTGCACGCTGGTCGAGGCGGATGTCGACGGCGCGGACCGCGGACTCCCACTGCTCCATGGTGCGCGGGCCGGTGATGGGCGCCGTGACGCCGGGCTGGTGCAGGAGCCACGCCAGGGCGAGCTCGCCCGGGGTGTGCCCGAGCTCCTTCGCGAACGACTCGTAGGCGGTGAGCTGGTCGCGGTGGCCCTCGACGTACTCGGCACTGCGGCCCGAGAGGCGACGCGAGCCGTTCTCGGTCTTCTCGATGACGCCACCGAGGAGGCCGCCCTGCAGCGGCGACCACGGGATCACGCCGAGGCCGTACTCACGGGCGGCCGGGAGGACCTCGCGCTCGATGTCGCGGACGACGAGGTTGTAGATCGACTGCTCGCTCACGAGGCCGAGGGTGTTCCGGCGCGCGGCGGCCTCCTGGGCCTGGGCGATGTGCCACCCGGCGAAGTTCGACGAGCCGACGTAGAGCACCTTGCCCTGCTGCACGGCGACGTCGATCGCCTGCCAGATCTCATCCCACGGGGTCGCGCGGTCGACGTGGTGGAACTGGTAGAGGTCGATGTGGTCCGTCTGGAGGCGCTGCAGGCTCGCGTCGAGGGCCTGGCGGATGTTGTACGCGCTGAGCTTCCCGCCGTTCGGCCAGTCGATCATGTCGCCGTAGACCTTCGTGGCGAGGACGGTCTTCTCACGCCGCCCGCCCCCCTTGGCGAACCAGCGGCCGATGATCTCCTCGGTGGCGCCCTTGCCCACCGAGCCGCCGTAGCCGTTGGCGGTGTCGAAGAAGTTGACGCCGAGCTCGTGGGCCCGGTCCATGATGGCGTGCGAGTCGTCCTCGCTGGTCTCCGGGCCGAAGTTCATGGTCCCGAGCACGGCTCGTGAGACCGACAACCCTGTGCGGCCGAGGTGTGTGTAGTCCATGGTCCAGGTCTACGCGGTCCCGCTCCCCGCAGGCAGGCCCTGTGGGTACCCGCCTCGGAGGGTGCGCTCCATGCCGCGCCGGGCATGAGCGGGTCGGGCAGGGGAGTAGCGTGCGGTCTCGTGAACACCCCAGCACTCCGTGGCAGCCGGATCCTCGGGTTCGGCCACCACCAGCCAGCACGCATCCTGACCAACGACGAGCTCTCGACCATGGTCGACACGAACGACGAGTGGATCCGCACGAGGACCGGGATCGAGACCCGGCACATCGCCGGACCGTCGGACACCGTGACCTCCATGGCGATCGAGGCAGCGCGGAACGCCCTCGCCGACGCCGGCGTCGCGCCCTCCGACGTCGGACTGGTCATCGTCGCGTCCACCACCCACCGCGACCGAGCGCCCTACACCGCCGGTCGGGTCGCCGCGGCGCTCGGCCTGTCGCCCGCCGCGGCGCCCATCGACATCAACACCGCCTGCAGCGGCTTCGAGTACGGCGTCGCGCTGGCCGACCAGGCGATCCGGGTCGAGTCGACGGACATCGCGGTCGTCGTCGGCTCGGAGGTGCTGTCCGGCATCGTCGACTGGACCGACCGATCCACGTGCGTGCTCGTCGGGGACGGTGCCGGCGCCGCCGTGCTCGGCGTGTCCGACGACGCCCAGATCGGCCCGGTGTCGTGGGGGAGCGTGCCGCACCTCGAGGAGGCCGTGCTCGTCTCCGGCGACCCCGAGCGCTTCAGCCAGGAGGGTCGCTCCATCTACCGCTGGGCCATCACCGAGGCCGCCGACCACGCCCGGGCAGCCGTCGCGGCTGCGGGGCTCACGATGGACGACATCGAGGTGTTCGCGTTCCACCAGGCGAACCTGCGGATCATCGAGCCGCTCGTGCACGCCCTCGGCGGGGAGTCGAAGTTCGTGGTGCGGGACGTCGTCGAGTCGGGCAACACATCGGCGGCGAGCGTGCCGCTCGGGCTGTCGAAGGCGTGGGCCCGAGGGGACCTCCCCGAGGGGGTGCCGGCGCTGCTCTTCGGGTTCGGGGGCGGGTTCGCGCACGCTGGGCAGGTGGTGACGACGCCGGTGCGGGGGCGCTGAGGAGGGCTTGCGCTGGGACGGACGGGAGGCGCGGTGCCGGCTGGCACCGCGCCTCCTGTCGGTCTGTCGGTTACGTCCAGCCGGTGGGTGCGCCCGTCAGTCGCCGGTGCGGTCCGGGGTGTCGGCCCAGAGGTCCTCGCGACCCTTCCGGCGACCGATCGCCCGCCGTTCCTTCGGCGCCTTGGCCTGCTTGGGTTCCTTGGTCGGTTTCGGTTCCTTGGCCGACTTCGGTTCCAGCACGATCGGGAACTGCGCCGGGGGCAGCCCGAACCCCGTCCGCGAGGCCTGGATCACCTTCCGCCCGAGCGCGTGGTTCCCGAGGCCACCGACCGCCGCGCCGATCCCGAACGGGAGGGCCCGACCGACGATCGTCGTGCCCTGCCGGGCGGCGAAGCGCTTGATGAACTGGTCGCGCACCTGTCCGCCGATGCCGTTCACGACCTGCTTCGGGAGGGACGACGTCACCATCTCGCCCCAGAACGCGGTGCGGACCTGTCCACCGGCGATCTGGCCCGCGAGCTGGTTGATGAGCTGGGTGCCCGGCGAGCCGAGGATCATCGCCATCACGAGCATGCGGGCGCGCTCGGGGTCGTCGAGCGCGATGCCGTGCACCTCGGTCACGGACTGCGCGAACAGGGCCGTGGTCTCGAGGAAGCCCACGGTCTCGGCGCCGCTCAACCCGAGGGCTGCCGCCATGCCGACGCCCGGGATCACCGCGCTCGCGCCGACGGCCGCACCGCCCGTGGTCACCGCCGCGAGGTACTGTCGCTCGAGGATCTGGATGATCTCGGCCGGGGTCGAGTCGGGGTGCCGACGGCGGAGTGCCCGCACGTGGGCCACCACGACGGGGCGTTGCACGCTCAGTACCCGGTCGAGCATCTTGACCCAGCCGGCCGGCTGGGTCTGCTCGGGGGTGCGCGCGTTCGGGTCGGTGGGGGTGGAGGCCACAGGCGCTGCCGGCAAGGGCACGATCGCCTGGTCCTTCTGCTCTCGGGCCATGGGGACGACGGTACGCCGGACGCATGGGAGGCTCGTCGGATGACCCCTGCACACGCACTCGATGCAGCACGGCGCGCTGCCGGATTCCTGACGCCGGACGAGGTCGCGGCACTGGCGCCGGACGTGCTCGTCCTGGGCCCGGCGTCCGTGCTGGTCGGTCGTTCGGTGGTCATCGAGCCGGGCGTCGTGGTGTACCCGGGTGCCGTCCTCGAGAGCCGGAGGACCGGGGCAGTCGTCGTCCGCGCGGGGGCGCGGTTGGGGCCGGGGCCGGTGACGGTCCTCGCCGACGGGGCGCGCGTCGAGATCGGTCGGGCGGAGATCGGGCCCGGTCCGGTCACGGTCGTCGCGGTCGGTGCGGCCTCGTCCGGTTCCGGGAGTGCCGACGTGGAGATCGGCGCGGGTGCACGGCTGTCCGGTGGCTGTCTCGTCGAGGGACCGGCGAGGATCGGTGCCGGCGCGCAGGTGATCGGGACGGTTGCGGTCCGTGACGTCGTCCTCAGCGCCGGGGCCGACCGCCACGACCCGGACCCCGACCGGCGCGGCGCGGTGGTCAAAGGTACGGGGCGGATCCACGGCGTCCGCCTCGGAGCGGGCGACGTGGTCGTCGGCCGTGCCGCGGTCTCCGATGTCGAGCGCCAGCTGGCCCACCACCCGGACGCTCCGCGGTTCACCGGCACGTGATCCCCGCCCGTCGGAGCTTCGCCCGGACCCGCTCGGGATCCATCAGGTCCGCCCAGGTCAGCCGGACGACGGCGCGGACCTCGGGGAAGGAGCGCACGAAGTCCTCGCGCTGCTTCTCCTGCCAGTGGGCGTCGGCGGTGGTGGAGCCGCCCAGCATCGCCGGGTCCTCGTACTTCCCCCGGCCGTCCACCTCGACCACCACGCCGGCCTCGGGGAACCAGAAGTCGACGATCGCCGTGCGTTCCCCGGGCCGTCGGAACACGTACTGCTGCACGGGCTGCGGGACGCCGAGCTGCCGGAACCGGACCCGGCACACCGACTCCGCCGGCGACCCCGACAGCCCCGACCCCATCCCGATCGCGACCGCCGCCTTGTCGTGACCCTTCTCGCTGCGTGCGCACGCTTCCTCGTGCAGCATCTCAAGCAGGACCCGTCGCTCGAGCAGCGCGGCGTCGATCATCGGAAGACTCTCGACGAGCGGGAGCACCACCGCGACGTCCACCAGCGTCCGGACCAGCGCGGCGGTGGCGATGCCCTCGAAGTCGACCGGCGACGTCGGTGGCAGGCCGTCCCACCTCGAGCTGGTGGGAGCCCGCAGCGGTGCACTGTGCACTCGGAGCAGGGCGGTCGTCTCGCTGCGCTCACGTCGTGGATCCGTGACCTCGACCTTGCCCGGCGGTGGGCTGATGAACGGCAGACCGTGCACGGCAGCAGCCGAGCGGTGCGAGAGTTCGACCGGTGGACGGATGGCCTGCGAGCTGGCGCGGACGAGCAGGAGGTGTCGGTCCTCCGGGCGGAGGTCGGCGACATCGTCGGGGCGTGCGAGGACACCGGGCCGGATCGCGACGAACTCGCCGCGGTGGACCTTCCGTTGGAGTGCGCGTCGTTCTGCGCTCGGGTGTCCGCCGGTGCGGACGAGTGGGACGGCGAGGACGCGTTCGTGCATGCCTCCACGATGCTGCCCGCAACGCGACCACCTGGCGGCGCGGAGCCGATCTGTGGACGGTGAGCCGCGCCTCCAGGGCTGTGGAGGGTGAGCACGTGCGCAAGGTGCGACAACGTCGATGTCGCACGACGGCGATGTTGTCGCAATCGGGCGCGCGCAACTGTTGCGTCCGCGCGGTAGCGACGTTTCCGATGTCGTACGACGTCGACGATGTCGTTCCGAGTCCGCAGCGAAACACGCGCGGAACCCGGGCCGCGGCCGCCAGCGCTCCGCCGCTCAGCGCGCGGCGAGCTCCGCGCGCAGCGGCAGGTCCTGCTCCTCGAGGATGAGCTGCGCCCCGACCGACGTCCGAGCGTTCACGACGATCGGCGCGAGCAGGTTCACCGTGGTCCCGCCGTCGGCGCCGCCCGGGTTCGCGACGACGAGCAGCATCGCGTCCTCGGGCGCGGTCAGCCCGAGCCCGGCAGCCTGCTCGTCCGTGAGCTCCGGCGCGTACGACGGCAGGTGCACCGCGGCGTCGAGCACGAACAAGCGCGAGGAACCCCCGACGAGGGTGAACAGGCCTTCGGCGCCGTCCACGGGCGTCAGGGTGAAGACGGGGGCGGGCGCCAGGCCGAAGGGCGGGACGGCGAAGGTCAGGTCGATGCTCATCGGAGGTAGTCCATCAGGGTCGGCTGCAGGACCTTCGCGGTGACGGCGAGGGCTGCCTGGTAGTTGGTCTGCTGCACCTGCAGGTCGAGGACGGCCTTCGCGAGGTCCTTGTCCTCGATGCCGGCGCGCCGGTTCTCGAGCGACACGGTCGCGCTCTTCAGGGAGTCCTGCGCGGAGAGGGCCGCGGCGTGCCGGACGCCGACGTCGGCCTGGATGCCGCGCACGGTGCTGATCGCGGCGTCGACGTCGTTGATGCGGGGGTTCACGTTCACGCCGTTCTCCAGGTCGCCGACGATCGAGTCGATCACGGCGAAGACGGACGAGTTCCCCGAGCCGAACACCGCGGTACCGGCGGTGTCGACCCGCACGGTTGTGCCGTCGCCGATGCGTCGGGTGACGTCGGTGCCGGAGGACGCCCACCCGGTCGCCGGGTCGTACGCGGTGGCGGCGGTGGACGATCCGGCGAACACCGATCGCGTGCCGTAGGTCGTGTTCGCCCGGGACTCGAGCTCGGACTTGAGGGACTGGAACTGCGTGATGAACGCGTCGCGGTCGGTGTCGCTCATGGTGCCGCTGTTCGCCGCCTGCACGGTGAGGTCCCGCACGTTGTTGAGCACGGAGTACACGCTCGACAGGGCGCTGTCGGTCGTGGCGAGCCAGCCGGCCGCGTCGTTCGCGTTGCGCGTGTACTGCGCGGCGGCCGCCTGCTCCTTGCGCACCTGCATCGACGAGGCGGTCCCGACGGGATCGTCGGACGGCCGCTGGATGTTCTTCAGCGTCGTCGCCTGGTCGGTGAGCTGCGCGAGCTTCGCGGCGCCGGCCTGCAGCCTGGCGCTCGCGGCCGTCATCGACATCTGGGTGGTCACACGGGTGATCACGGTCAGCCCCTCCCGACGAGTCCGACGCGGTTGATGATGGTGTCGAGCATCTCGTCGACGGCGGTCAGGACCCGCGCGGCGCCCTGGTACGCGTGCTGGTAGCTCAGCAGGTTGACGTTCTCCTCGTCGAGGTCCACACCGGCGCTCGACTGCTGCTGGGTGCGCGCGTTGGTCAGCGCGAGTCCGGTGAGCGTCGATTCCGACGCGGCGGACCTGGAGGCGCTGCCCACCCCCGCCACGAACGTCGCCCAGGAGCGGTCGGCACCGTCGGAGGCCGCGCCGAGTCGCGAGAGCGCGTCGGTGAACGAGTCGTCGAGTTCCCCCGCCGCGTTCCGCGTCGCCAGGCCGCTGCCGTCGGTCGGGACGACCGAGAGGCCCTGGGCAGCCGGGACGTCGGCCGTGAGGGAGAAGAACGGGGTCCCGGTGGCACCGGTCGGGGTCGTCCCCGTGGCGTGCACGGCGTTGACCGCGGTGGCGAGCTTCGTCGCGACCTGGTCGTACGACGCGGACGCCTCGGCGAGGGCTCCGCCGGTGCCGTTCGCCGTCGCCGGGGCGAGCAGTGAGAGGTTCCCGCCGATCGAGCCGCCGGACAGGGCGACCGCGCCGGCCGTGCCCGAGGTCCAGGTGAGGGTGACCGCGGCGCCGTCGGCCATGCGCTGCCCGCCGCCGAGCGCCACGGAGCGGGCGTCGGTGCCCTGCACGATCGCGTTGCCGCCGATGAGGACGTCGACGGTGCCGTCGGTGTTCTGCCGGACGGTGCCGCCGGCCAGCGAGGCGATCTGCTGGGTGAGCTGGTCGCGCTGGTCCAGCAGCTCGTTCGCGTTCCCGCCGGACGCCAGCGCGGTGCGGATCCGGCCGTTCAGGTCGGCGACCTGGGACGCGGCGTCGTTGAGCTGCTGCACCTGGCCGTCGACGGTGCCGCGGACGCTCGTCCACTGTGCGTCGATCGCCTTCGAGCCGCTGGCGAGCGCGCTGGCGACGGTCTTCGCGGCGCCGATGACGGCGCTGGCGGCACCGGGATCGTCGGGGTGGCTGGAGAGCTCGCTCCACGAGGACCAGAACGCATCGAGCTTGCTGGCGAGCCCGTCGTCACCGGGTTCGTTCAGCCCGTTCTCGAGCGTGGCGAGTGCGGTGGCGCGGGCGTCGGCGTAGGCCGAGGAGCCGGAAGCCACCCGCACGCCGGCGTCGAGCGTGAGGGACGCCAGGCGGGCGATGCCGTCGACGGACACGCCCTGGCCCGCGAGCGCTGCGGTCCCGCGCATGAACCCGGTCTGGGCGGCGGGGATCGAGGACTGCGAGACGCGCTGGCGGGTGTACCCGGCGGTGCCGGCGTTGGCGATGTTCTGCCCGGTGACGTCGATGCCGGCGCGGGCCGCGGCGAGGCCGGAGTAGGCGGTGGCGAGGGAGCCGAAGGTGCTGACCACGGTGCTACAGAGTCCCCTCGAAGAGTCGTGCGCCGTCCGTGCCCGTACCCGAGGTACCACTGGCGTCGTAGGTGGCGGCACCGGTGACGGACCCGGCGAGCGTCTCCTCGGTCGCCTGCGCGGCGGCACGGAGGAAGCGGTCGTTCTCGTCGCGGAGCGCCCCGATCTGCGTGGTGAGCTCCACCATCGCGGTGAGGTGGGCGGCGAGGATCTCGCCCCAGGGGCCGTTCGGCGCAGCGGCGACGACCTCGCGCAGGGGAGCGTCGGCGGCGACGCCCCACTCCTCGGCGACCTCGGCACTCGACGCGGCGCGCTCGAGACCGGTGCTGCGGAGGCGCTCGAGGACCTGCTCGACCTCGCGGCTGGCGTGCGAGACCCAGCGGGAGCGACCGGCCGCGAGGAGCAGCTGTTCCTCCTCGAGCTTGAAGGTGAGCAGCTCGAGCAGTTCGCGTTCGCGCCAGAGCACGGCGGACAGTTCGTTCACGCTCATCAGCTCCTCCCGGTGGGGTGTGTCGGTCATCCTGCGGACACCGGGACCTATCGGGTCGCGGATGCCGGGCGTAAGCACCGACCGGGCGAGTGCGTCTGCCGGACACGAGCCGCGCCTCCTGGCAAGCACCCCATCGGGGGACAAGAACGCGCGTTCCCGAGCCGGGGTCCCCCCAAATGCCGACCGGGAGAACGCCCCCTCACCCCCGCTTTGGGGACGGTTGTGCCGCTCCTCAGGGCTTTGCCAGCCGATACATTCGAATCGCACCGCGGGGGACACCCCGCACCGCGTCGCAGGGACGCACGGTGCACCACCCGGAGGGACCCGGGTGGGTCTTCGGCGTACGCACCGGCCATCCGAGGCCGGCGTCTGCCGCGCCCACGGACGGGTCAGGCATGTCAGGCGACCAGGGGATCAGCATGGACCGGAACGACCGCAACGCGATGATCGTGGAGCACCTCCCGCTCGTGGGCTACATCGTCGCCGACGTGCGGGCGCGTGCCACGCACCTCGACCGTGACGACCTCGCCGCCGTCGGGTCGCTGGCCCTCGTCGCTGCGGCCGAGGCCTTCGACCCCGACCTCGGCGTCCCCTTCGGCGCGTACGCCCGCACCCGCATCACCGGGGCGATCGCCGACGACATGCGCTCCGCCGACTGGGCATCCCGCGGCACCCGGAAGCGGATCCGCGAGACCCTGGCGACGCAGGAGGCGCTGTCGGCCCGGCTCGGGCGGAGCGTCGGCGTGCAGGAGATCGCGGACGCGATGGGCGTCGACCGCCAGACCGCCGCCGACGCCATGAGCGACGCGGCCCGGACCGTCTCGCCGATCGACGAGACCGTGCACGACACCCTCGCCGCGGACCTGCCGCTGCCGGGTGAGGACCTGCTCGAGGCCGAGAAGCGCCGCTACCTCCGTGCCGCCGTCGAGGCGCTGCCGGAGCGGATGCGCTTCGTGGTCGAGAACGTGTACTTCGGCGACCGGTCGGTGACCGAGGTCGCCGCCGAGCTCGGGATCACCCACTCCGCCGTGTCGCAGCAGCGCTCCGAGGCGATGCGCCTGCTCCGCGACGGACTCGCCGCGCACTACGGGGACGACGGCGTCACCGTGGAGCCGGCCTCGAAGACCACCGCCGCGCGCCGCAGTGCGTACCTGGCACGGGTCGCCGCCAACGCCGCGGCCGGCGTGGCGCGGGCCGTGCAGGACGCCACGACGGCCACGACCGCCCCCGTCGTCGCGGTGAGCTAGCCCTCGGCGGTCTCGTCGCACGACGAATTCCGCCGATTCCCTAACGGCTCCGGCCAACCGGTCGAGAGTCACCCCTGTCAGCCCACGGACGGGCAGACGTACGACCCAGATTTCACGGAGGAAACCACCATGGGTATGTCCATCAACACCAACCTCTCGGCACTCAACACGTACCGGAACCTGAACTCGACGCAGAACGACCTGTCGAAGTCCCTCGAGAAGCTCTCGTCGGGTCTCCGCATCAACCGTGCTGCCGACGACGCGGCCGGTCTGTCGATCTCCGAGGGGCTGAAGTCCCAGGTCGGTGGCCTCACGGTCGCCGCCCGCAACGCACAGGACGGCATCTCCGTCGTGCAGACCGCTGAAGGTGGCCTCACCGAGACCCACTCGATCCTCCAGCGCATGCGCGACCTCGCCGTGCAGGCCGGCAACGACTCGAACAACGCGGACTCCCGCACGGCGATCTCCACCGAGGTCGGCGAGCTGTCCAAGGAGCTCACCCGCATCTCCCAGTCGACCAACTTCAACGGCATCAACCTGCTCGACGGCTCCGCCGGCACCGCAGGCGTCCTGAAGTTCCAGGTCGGCGCCAACGGCGACGCGGCGAGCCAGATCGACGTCGACCTGTCGGGCGCGAACGTCTCGACCGTGGCGACCGCCGTCACCGGTCTCGACTTCACGACCGCCACCGGTGCGCAGACCGCGATCACCACGATCGACGCGCAGATCAAGAGCGTGTCGACGGCACGTTCGAACATCGGTGCCATCCAGAACCGCTTCGACCACGCCATCAACGTGACGAACGTGGCCAAGGAGAACCTCACCGCTGCCGGTTCGCGCATCACCGACGTCGACATGGCGGAGGAGATGGTCAAGTACACGCGCGACAACATCCTCAGCCAGGCCGGCACCTCGATGCTCGCGCAGGCGAACCAGAGCACGCAGGGTGTGCTCTCGCTCCTGCGCTAGCAGCGCTGACGCCGCCGTCCGGGATCGTTCAGGTACCCCGGGCGGCGGCGTCACCCGCACCCTTTCCCCTCGTAGCGGCAGGAGCCATCGATGTCGTCCGTGTCATCGGCGAGCAGTCTCGCGATCGACGGTCTCGTCAGCGGTCTCAAGACCACCGACCTCATCAACTCGCTGATGAGCGTCGAGGGGGTCCCGCAGACGCTCCTCAAGAACAAGCTCACCAGCACCAACTCGTTCATCTCGTCACTGCAGACGATCAACGGGCTCGTGCAGACCCTCGCGACGAAGGCGAAGGACGCGTCGAAGGCGACCTCGCTCGACCTCTTCACGGCCACGAGTTCGTCGCCGGGCGTCACCGCGGTCACCGGGGCGAACGCCAGCGCCGGGTCGCTGAGCTTCACGGTCGGGTCCACCGCGTCGGCCCAGGTCGGCGTCACCGCGGCGATGGCGACGTGGTCCTCCGCAGCCGAGCCGATCACGCTCGTCGGCGCCGACGGCACGAAGACGACCGTCACACCGGCCTCCGGGTCCCTCGACGACACCGTGTCCGCGATCAACAAGTCGGGCGCCGGTGTCACGGCGACGCGGGTCGCTGCCGGGACCGACGCCGACGGCACGAAGCTCTACCGCCTGCAGCTCACCTCGGCGAAGACCGGGGCAGCCGGCGCGTTCCAGGTGTACCGCGGCACGGCCGACGACGTCACCGCCGGCACCGCGACGAACGTCCTCACCCAGGTCGGTGCCGCGGTCGTCACGCAGGCGAAGGACGCCAGCGTGACCCTGTGGGCCGGTACCGCGGCGGCGCAGACGGTGACGAGCACGACGAACACCTTCACCGACCTCGTCCCCGGGGTCAGCGTCACGGTGACGCAGCCCACCACCGACCCGGTGACGCTGACCATCGCGCAGGACACCACGAAGGCGCAGACCGTCGCGTCCGGCCTCGTCGATGCGATGAACGCCGTGGCCGCGTACTACAGCTCGAACACCGCCGTCACGAGCACGACGAGCCCGACGACCGGCACCACGACGACGACGGCCGGCGTGCTCTCGGGCGACGGCACCACGCGTGACGTCGTCCAGCGGCTCGCGAGCACGATGTCCGCGCCGGTGGGCGGCAAGTCCCCGTCGTCGATCGGGATCTCGATCACGAAGGACGGCGACTTCACCTTCGACGCCGACGTCTTCCAGAAGGCCCTCGCGACCGATCCGGAGGGCACGCAGGCGATGCTCTCGGGCGTCGCGGCGAACGTCGGCGCCGCTGCCACCTCGGCCTCCGACAAGTACGACGGGTCCATCACCACCGCGATCACCGGACAGCAGGCCGTCGCGAAGGACCTCAACACCCAGATCGACAGCTGGACCGACCGGCTCACCTCGCGTCGCGCAGCGTTGCAGACGATGTACGCGAGCCTCGAGACCAGCCTCAGCAAGCTCCAGTCCCAGTCCAGCTGGCTCGCGAGCCAGCTGGCGTCGACGACGAGCTGACAGGAACACCGATGAACGCCTTCGACCTCCAGTCCGCCGCCTTCCGACAGGCCGCGCAGCCCCGCACCGTCACGGACCAGCGCCGTGCCCAGTACACGAACGAAGCCGTGCTCTCGGCGACGCCGGCGCAGCTCGTCACGATGCTCTACGACCGGCTGCTCCTCGACCTGCACCGCGCCGAGGCCGCACAGACGACCGCCGACTGGGACGCGGCCCGCGAGCAGCTCCTGCACGCGCAGGCCATCGTCGGCGAGCTGTCCTCGACGCTGAAGATCGACGTGTGGGACGGCGGCGAGGGACTGCTGGCGATCTACAACTACGCGTCGACGTCGCTCATCACCGCGAACGTGCACCGGGACGTCCAGGCCACCCGCGACTGCATCCGGATCCTCGAGCCGCTGCGGCAGTCGTGGCACGAGGCCGCCGCGTCGATCCCGGCGGCGACCGCGGTGCAGCACCCGACCGGCGGGGCACTCGGTGTCGCCTGACGCGGAACGCCGTGCCGCGTGGGAGGCCGTGCTCGAGGTGCTCGAAGCCGACCTGACGGCGGGCGGCGACGTGCGGTGGTCCGAGCCGACCGGGCTGGGGCCGGTGCCGCGGGAGCTGGTGGGGCGTGCCTCCCGGCTGCTCGCCGCGCAGCGGGACCGGATCGCTGCGCTCGAGGGGGACCGTCGGGCGACGCTCGACCACCTCGGGGCGCTCCGTGCGGTGGACGCGACGCGGGAGCCGCGCGGTTCGGTGTACCTCGACGCGTCCGCCTGACGCGGGGCCGGGCGCGGGCGCGGGCGGGGGGCCGCGGCGCGGGCTGGCGGTGAGACGGAACGACATTGTCGACGTCGTACGACATCGACGTTGTCGCTCCTGCGCGGCCGCGACATCGCGCGCGTACAACGATCGACACTCCCGACGTCGTACGACATCGACGTTGTCGTACCGAGTCCCCGACCGCAGCCCGCGCCGCCGCGCGCCCCGCCTCGACCGCGCCGCCCGACACCCCCCCCGCCCCCCGTTCGGGGCGACCCCTAACGCGCCCCGCGGCCCGGCCGACAGCGCCCCCTGAGCACGGATCGCTCACCAGTTCGGCCACGGATCGGCCACCGCCATCAGGCGACGTCACCAGGGGACGTCGTCAGCGAGGGGACGGTCCACCAGTGTTCGATTCCGTGACGAGCGTCGCACTGCAGAGTGCGCTCGACGGCCTGTCGATGCGACAGAAGGTCATCGCGAACAACATCGCGAACATCAACACGCCGAACTACCACGCCGAGAAGGTCCAGTTCGAGGACGCTCTGGCGAAGTCGATCGTCGACGGGGACGGCGGCACGACCCCGACCGTCGCGCGGAGCCTCGAGCCGACGAACACGAACGGCAACAACGTCAACCTCGACGAAGAGACGCTCTCGAACATCGACACCGTGCTCCGGTACCAGTTCGCCACGCAGGCGATGAACTCCGAGCTCACCAGTGTCCGTGCGGCGATGCGGACCACCTCGTGACCACGTTCGACGCGATCGGCATCGCGAGCACCGGCATGACGGTGCACCGCAAGTGGCTCGACGCCGTGTCGGACAACATCGCGAACGTCAACACGGTGAAGTCGATGGACGACTCCGCCTTCCAGGCCCGCTACGTCGAGGTCCAGGAGGGCAACGGCGTCTCCGGCGCCTACGTCAAGGGCGCCGCGTTCGGCAGCGCCGCCGGCCGGGTCACGTACGACCCGGACAACCCGCTCGCGAACGCGGAGGGCTACGTCCGCATGCCGGACATCGACCTCGGCACGCAGATGGCGGACCTCATCATGGCCCAGCGGGGCTACCAGGCGAACGCCGCCGTGGTCGACCGCGCGAAGACCGCCTACGAGGCGGCCCTGCAGATCGGGAAGAACTGATGCCCATCGACGCCGTGAACGGTGTGACCACCAACGCGATGACGAACGCGATGACGAGCCTGAGCGGCACGTCCAGCGACGTCGGCACGAGCGCGACGAGCGGAGTCGCGTCCGCCGGCGCGACGTCCGACGGCAGCGGGTTCGCCGCCAGCCTCGGCAACGCGGTCGACGGGCTCCAGCAGCTGCAGAGCGACTCGAAGACCCTCGCGCTCAAGGCCGTCACCGGCAACCTCGACGACATCCACGACGCGACCATCGCCGCCACCCGCGCCCAGGTCACGCTCGAGCTCGTCTCCGCCGTCCGCAACAAGGGTGTCGACGCCTTCAACGAGATCATGAGGATGCAGGCCTGATGCCCGTCGCCGTCAAGGACCTCTTCGGTCGTCTCGCCGCCTACGTCAAGGGCTTCAGCGCCGCCCAGCGGACCATCGCGATCCTCGTCATCGCCGCGCTCGTGCTCGGCGGCATCGCGCTCGCGAGCTGGCTCGGCAAGGCGTCCTACGCCCCGCTGTTCACCGGACTGGCGGCGGCCGACGCGGCGAGCGTCACGGACCAGCTCACCACCGACGGTGTGCCGTTCCAGCTCACCGACGGCGGCGCCACGATCCTCGTCCCGCAGGGGTCGGTGTACTCGGAGCGGCTCAAGGCCGCGTCGAACGGGCTGCCCGCATCGAACGAGGGCGGCTACTCGCTGCTCGACAAGATGGGCGTGACGAGCTCCGAGTTCCAGCAGGACGTCACGTACAAGCGCGCGATGGAGGGCGAGCTCGCGAAGACCATCGGCGCGATGGACGGCGTGCAGACCGCCACCGTGCAGCTCGCGATCCCCGAGAAGACCGTGTTCGTCTCCGAGGAGAAGGACCCGACCGCGTCGGTGTTCATCGCCACGAAGAACGGCAGCGAGCTGAGCACCGACCAGGTCCAGGCGATCGTGCACCTGACGAGCGCCGCCGTCGAGGGCATGCAGCCGACCGACGTCTCCGTCGTCGACGCGAAGGGCCAGACGCTCTCCGCCGTCGGCACCGGCGCGACCGGCAGCGGGGCGGACCAGGCGGCCGACTACGACGCCTCGACGAGCAAGAAGATCCAGGACCTGCTCGACACGACCCTCGGCACCGGGAACGCCAGCGTCGTGGTGTCCGCCACGATGAACCAGAACTCGGGCACCCGCACGTCGGAGTCCTACACGACGCCGACGACCGGCCCGGTCGCGCTCAACGAGTCGTCCACCACCGAGCAGTACGGCGCGGGGTCCGGTGCCGGCGGTACCGGGGCGACCGGCGTCCTCGGCCCGGACAACATCGCCGTGCCGAACGGCACCGCCACGAGCGGCGCCGACGACGGGTACAAGAACGAGTCCGCGACGAAGAACAACGCCGTCGACCACACCACCGAGACCACGCAGCTGCCGGCCGGGGGGCTCTCCCGCCAGACGATCTCGGTCGCGCTGAACTCCAAGGCCGCCGCGGTGCAGAACGCGAACCTGCAGAGCATCAACGACCTCGTGGCCGCGGCCGCCGGTGTCGACCAGACCCGCGGCGACCAGGTCCGCGTGGCGATGATGGACTTCGACACCAGCGCCGCCGACAAGGCGACGAAGGCGCTCGAGGCCCAGCAGAAGGCCGACCAGCAGGAGGCGCTGTGGTCGTCGATCCGCACCGCCGGGATCGTCGTCGGTGCGCTGCTGGCCCTCATCGCGATCATCGTCTTCCTCGCCCGCCGCAGCCGGAAGCAGGAGCGCGAGGCGGTCGACCTCGGCGAGCTCGACGCCTTCTCCGGCGAGACCTTCCAGCTCCCGCTCGCCGTCGACGGCGCCGCGGACCGGAGCACCCTGCAGGCCGGGGACGCCCCGACCGTCGCGCTGCCCACCGTCCCGCACGACGACGCCCCCACCGAGGTCCTCACCACCGAGGAGATCACCGCGGAGCGTCGCCGCCAGGACATCTCCGCCCTCGCCGAGCGGGACCCGAAGCGCACGGCCGAGCTCCTCCGCGGGCTCCTCGACGACCGGGCACCGGTGTGAGCGCCCTCGTGCCGAGCGCCGGCGGGACCGGCGCTGGCGACCGTGCGCTGACCGGTGCGCAGAAGGTCGCGCTCATCCTCATGCAGATGGAGACCGAGCGCGCCGCCGAGGTGATGAAGCAGTTCACCGAGATCGAGGCCGAGGAGATCTCCGCCGAGATCGTCCGGATGCGCCGCGTCGAGGACACCGTCGTCGACAAGACCCTGACCGAGTTCCACCGGATGACGCTGAGCGGCCGCACGCAGAAGCGCGGCGGCAAGGAGACCGCGCTCGGGCTGCTCGAGGCGTCCTTCGGTGCCGAACGCGCCGCCGGCGTCATGGACCGCCTGGCCTCGAACCTCGCCGGGCAGTCGTTCGACTTCCTCGACGACGCCGAGCCCGGCCAGGTCGTCACGCTCCTCGAGGGCGAACTCCCGCAGACCATCGCCCTCGTGCTCGCACACCTGAAGCCGGCCCAGGCCAGCGCCGTGCTCGCCGGGGTGGACGAGCGCGCCCGCACCGACGTCGCCCAGGCGTTCGCGACCATGGGGAGCGCGACCCCGGAAGCCGTCGGGATCGTCGCCGGCGTCCTCCGCCAGCGCGCCGGTGCCGTCGTGTCGCCGCGCGAGAGCGTCGAGGTCGTCGGCGGCATCGCCCCGCTCGTCGACATCATCAACCGTTCCGACGTCGCCACCGAGAAGGCCGTGCTCGACGGGCTCGAGGAGCGCGACCCCGAGCTCGCCGAGGACATCCGCTCCCGGATGCTCACGTTCGAGGACATCGTCAAGCTCGAGTCCCGCGACATCCAGCAGGTCCTGCGCGGGATCGACTCGAAGCTCCTCGCGACCGCCATGAAGGGTGCCGCCGCGCCGGTCGTCGAGACGATCCGGGCGAACGTCTCGGAGCGCAACCGCGAGCTCCTCGACGACGAGCTGCAGGCCATGGGCCCGGTCCGGGTCTCGCAGGTCGAGGAGGCCCGCGCCGAGGTGGTCCGCGGTGTCCGCGAACTCGAGGCGCAGGGCGTCATCACGGTCCACCGCGCCGAGGAGGACGAGCTCGTTGACTGAGTCCGTGGTCCAGCGCGTCGCGTTCCCCGTCATCGGGGACCCGTCCGGGAACGCGCGCGCCGCCAGCGCCGATGTGCGCGGGCACGCCGCCGGGTACGCCGCGGGGCTCCGGCAGGCGCAGGCCGAGACCGACGCGCTCCGTGCCCGGCTCGAGTCCGAGCACGCGGCCCGCACCGCCTCGATGCAGGCCGACACCGCGCGCCGCATCGCGGTCCTCGACGCCGCGACGAACGCGATGCTGTCGCACGTCGCACCGGTCCTCGACCAGGCCGAGCAGTCGGTCGCGGTCGCGGCCGTCGACCTAGCGGAAGCCGTCGTCGGGTACGCGATCCGCGCCTCCCGAACCGCGGACACCTCCGATGACGGACGGGAGGCGCGGGTCGTCCCCGGTGCGCAGGCGACCGTCGAGCGGGCGCTCGCGTCCATCGACCGCACCGTCGCCGTGGCCGTCCGGCTGAGCGTCGCGGACGCCGCGCGCGTCGCCGAGCTCGACCTGCCGGTCCCGGTCGTCGCCGACCCGTCGCTGCACGACGGGGACGCCGTCGTCGACCTGCCCGACGGGCTGCTCGACGCGCGGATCGCCACCGCGCTGGACCGTGCCCGCACGGCGCTGGGGGTGACCCCGTGACCACGACGCTCCTCCGCCCCCGTGGGCTCGACGAGGCACTCCGACAGGCCGCTCCGCAGCGGGTCGGTGTCGTCACGAGCGCGGTCGGACTCGGCCTCACGATCGCCGGACTCGACGCGCACGTCGGCGAGGTCGTCGCCGTCGGTGCCGAGGGTGCGCCGCAGACCCTCGTCGAGGTCGTCGCGACCGACGTCACCGGCGTCCGGTGCATGCCGCTCGGGCGCCTGACCGGTGTGACCGCCGGCACGCCCGCACGGCCGACCGGGCGACCGGTGCTCGTGCCCACCGGTGCGGGACTGTTCGGACGCGTGCTCGACGGACTCGGGCGCCCGATCGACGACCGCGGTCCGCTCGTCGGCGCCGGTGGCGAGCCGGTCGCGTGGGTGCCGCTCGACCACGAGACGCCGAACGCCATGGCCCGGACGCGCATCGACACCCCGATGCAGCTCGGCGTCCGCGTGCTCGACACCCTCACCACGGTCGGACGCGGGCAGCGCATGGGCCTGTTCGCGGGCTCCGGCGTCGGCAAGTCCTCGCTGCTGTCGATGATCGCCCGGGGGAGCGACGCCGCCGTCAACGTCATCGCCCTCGTCGGCGAGCGCGGCCGCGAGGTGCGCGAGTTCCTCGAGGACGACCTCGGTCCGGAGGGCCTCGCCCGCTCGATCGTCGTCGTGTCCACCTCGGACGAGCCGGCGCTCATGCGCCTGCGTGCCGCGTTCGTCGCCACCCGCATCGCCGAGTCCTTCCGCGACGCCGGCCAAGACGTCGTGCTGATGATGGACTCGCTCACCCGCGTCGCGATGGCGCAGCGCGAGATCGGGCTGTCCGTGGGGGAGCCGCCGGCCACCCGGGGCTACCCGCCGTCGACGTTCTCCGTCCTCGCCGGGCTGCTCGAACGCGCCGGGACCGACCGGGTCGGCAGCGTCACGGGGCTGTACACGGTCCTCGTCGACGGCGATGACCACAACGAACCGATCGCCGACGCCGCCCGGAGCATCCTCGACGGGCACGTCGTGCTCGACCGGAAGCTGGCGATCACCGGGCACTTCCCGTCGGTCGACGCGCTCGGCTCGGTGTCGCGCGTGGCCTCGAAGGTCACCACGCCCGGGCAGCGCGGTGCGGCGACGGCCCTGCGGAAGGTCATGGCCGCGCGCAAGGCGGCGCAGGACCTGCTCGACGTCGGGGCGTACCAGCGCGGGACGAACCCCTTGGTGGACGCTGCCGTCGACCACCAGGACGCGATCGACGGCTTCCTGCGGCAGGGCATGGACGAGCGCGCGACCGCGGCTGCGTCGTGGCGCTCCCTCGACGCCCTCGTCGGCACGCTCGGCGCCGGGGGTGGTGCCTGATGGCCCGCCGGTTCCCGCTCGCCGGGCTCCTCCGGCTCCGGCACGCCGAACAGGACCGTGCCGCCGCCGCCCTCGCGACCGCCAACGAGCGGGTGCGCAACGCTGCCGACGCCCGGATCGCGGCACGTCGGAACCTCGCCGACACCGAGGGGTCGCAGCCGATCCAGGACGCCGCGACCTTGAGCGCGGTCGCCGCGGCCCGTGCCGCCACCCGCGGGATGCTCGAGGAGCTCGACGCTGTCGCCCGGACCCGCCGCGCCGACGCCGACCGGGCACAGGACGAGTACAACGCCGCCCGCCGGTCCGCCCTCGGGCTCGAGAAGCTCGAGGTCCAGCACGACGAGCAGCAGGCCGCCAAGGACCTCCGCACCGAACAGAACGCCCTCGACGAGATCGCGGCACGCAGCCGCGCGGAAGGTGGTGCCCGATGAGCGTGGACGCCGTGCTCTCCCGGATCTCCGAGATCCGGACCCAGATCGATGCCCTGCGCAGCGGGACCACCGCGACGGCGGCCACCTCGGCCGCGTCGGGCGCCGCCACGTCGACCGCGTTCGCCGACGCCCTGGCGACCGCGACCGGGAGCGGGACCGGCGCGACCGGTACCGGCACGACCTCGGCCGTGACGCCCGCGGCCGCCGCCACGTCCGTCGACGCCGGCGCCGGGACCCTCGCGACGGGCAGCGGCGCCACGGGTGCCGACGTCGTCGCGGACGCGAAGAAGTACCTCGGCGTGCCGTACGTCTTCGGCGGCACCACCACGAGCGGCATGGACTGCTCGGGGCTGGTGCAGACGGTGTTCAAGGACCTCGGGGTGACCATGCCCCGGGTCGTGCCGGACCAGGCGAAGATGGGCGTCGAGGTGGGGTCCCTCAAGGACGCGCAGCCCGGCGACCTCATCATCCCGAAGGGCGAGGGACACGTCGTCATCTACGTCGGCGACGGCAAGGTCCTGCACGCGCCGCGACCAGGCAAGGACGTCCGGATCGTCGACAACTGGTACAAGGACTCGGACATCGCCACGATCCGACGCATCGTGCCCGCGCAGGCGTCCGCCACGACGGCGACGACCGCGGCCTCGGGTGCGACGGACCTGCAGACGGCGGCGCTGCTGTCCCTCATGAACGCGGGGAGCGCAGCATGAGCCTGACCATCACCACGTCCGCTGCCACCCCGGCACCGGCGCGGGCCGCGTCCTCGTCGGGTGCGCCGGCGTCCGCGGACTCGTTCGGCGCCGCGATGGCCGCCGCGGGGAACACGGGAGCCACCGGGTCCTCCACGTCCGCTGCCTCGGCTGCCGACGCCCGGGACCGACGCACGCCGACGGGGCCGTCCCTCGACCGCTGCACCCCGGCGCCCGGAGCGGACCGCGGTGCGCCGCCCGCGGCCTCGGCCTCTGCCTCGGTAGGACGGGACCGCCGCTCGGCGACGGAAGCGACGACGACGGACGGCACGACGGACCGTGCGACCCGTGCCGCCGCGGCTCGCTCCGCCGACGACACCGCCGCCGACGGCACCTCCAGCGACGGCGCCTCCACCGGTCCCGCCGCCACGGGAACCGCGCCGACCGTCGACACCGCGTCGATCGTCGCTGCCCTGGTCCAGCCGGTCCCCGCCGCGCCGACCACCGCCGCCCCGTCGGAGGCGACAGCGCAGCCGCTCACGACCGCGCCCGCAGGAGCCGGCTCGTCCGTGGCGTCGCTCGACGCACCCGTGCCGGGCAGCGGGGCGACCCCGATGCCGGACCCCGCCGACCCGACGATGCACGCCGACGCCGCGAGCAGCGCACACCCGACCGCGGCGACCGCTGCCACGAGCCCTGCGGCCGGGTCGCTCGGCGGCACCGCAGCGACGGCCGCCGCCGGAGCCCCGGCCGGGACGACAGCTGCCGCGGCGACGACCCCGGCCGCCCCGCTCGGTGCGCCCGGTCCGGCCCTCCCGGCGGGACCCTCGCTCCAGGCCGACCGGACGGCAGCAACGCCGGCGTCCGCCGCCCCGGGGACGACGGCCGCACCGACGGCCCCGGCAGCAGCGAGCACGCCGGTCGCCCAGAGCACCCAGGCCAGCCAGAGCGCCCAGAGCACCCGAGTCGCCACGACCGGCACCGGCGCCGACCCCGCCGACGCCGGGCAGCCCGTCGTCGCCACGGCAACGGCCACCGCCACCGTCCCGGCCGCCGGAGCGCCGGGCAGCAGTGCCCAGACCGGCCACGAGGCGGACAGCGGCGCGCCCGACCAGGGCGATCCGCGCCTCCAGGCCGTCACCACGCCGCGCGGCGGCGAGAGCGCCGTCGCGGTCCCGACCACCTCGCCGACGGCGCCCGCCGCGCCGGCCACCCCGACGTCCGGCGCAGCCACCGCGAACGCCCCGGCCCCGCTCGCGCAGCAGCTGGCCCGACCGGTGTTCACGCTCGCACAGGCCGGCCCGGGGGAGCACGTCGTCACCGTCCAGGTGACGCCGGACACGCTCGGCCCGGTCACCGTCCGCGCGCACGTCACCGCGCACGGGATGCACGTCGAGCTCTTCGCCGCCTCCGACGCGGGGCGCGACGCGGTCCGGCAGGTCATGCCGGACCTCCGCCGCGACGCCGTCGGCTCCGGACTGTCGACCACGCTCGACCTGTCCTCGCAGAACCACCCGGACACCCGCTCCGGGCACGACGAACGGCCCGCCCAGACGGGTCCACGCGTCGACACCGGCCAGGAGGCGCGGCGCACCCCGCGCGCACCCGGCACCGCCCACACGCCCACCGTCCGCACCGTCGGACTCGACGTCCTCGCCTGAGCGTCGACCGCCAGCACAGGCAGAACCGAAGGGAACGACCATGCCGATCGACGGCATCACCGGCACCGTGGACCAGGCCGCCCAGGCCGCGGCCCTCGCCGCGAACCAGACCAGCTCGCGGTCGCAGACGATGGACTCCGAGGTGTTCATGAAGCTCCTCGTCACGCAGCTGCAGAACCAGGACCCGTCCTCGCCAATGGACACGAACCAGATGATCAGCCAGCAGACGCAGCTCGCGATGATGGAGCAGATCACCAACCAGACCACGACGGCGAACGAGAGCTTCTCGCTGCAGATGCGGATCGCCGCCGCCAACCTCGTCGGGAAGCAGGTCAGCTACACCGACGCCACGTCCGGCACGTCGATCACGGGGACGGCGACCGCGGTGTCGTACGCCCAGAGCGTGCCGACCGTGACGGTGAACGGGAAGGAGGTCAACCTCGACGTGATCTCCGGCATCAAGACGACCTCCTGACCCCCTCCTCTTCTTCTTCTTCGGTACCTCCACGAAAGGACGCACCATGCTCCGCTCGCTCTACTCCGGGATCTCCGGCCTCCGTTCGCACCAGCAGATGCTGGACGTCACGGGAAACAACATCGCCAACGTCAACACGGTCGGCTTCAAGTCGTCGTCGACGGTCTTCCAGGACACCCTGTCGCAGATGACCCAGGGTGCCGGCGGACCGCAGACCGGCATCGGCGGCACGAACCCCGCCCAGATCGGCCTCGGTGTGCAGGTCGCCGGCGTCTCCACGAACTTCGCGCAGGGCTCCGCCCAGGCCACCGGCAAGGCCACCGACCTGATGATCTCGGGCGACGGCTTCTTCGTCACGCGCCTCGGCAACGACACCGTGTACAGCCGCGCCGGTGCGTTCGACTTCGACGCCGACGGCCGCCTCGTCAGCGCCGACGGGAAGATCGTGCAGGGCTACCCGGCCACGAACGGCGTCGTGAACGAGAACGGCGCCCTGTCGGACATCGTCCTGCCGCTCGACGCCGCCGCGCCCGCCGTCCGCACCTCCACCGCTGGTGTGACCGGCAACCTGCCGTCCGAGACCGCCGTGGGCGCGGTCATCACGCGTGACGCCACCGTCTACGATGCGTCCGGTGCGAAGCACACCATGTCGATCGCCTACGAGCGGACCGCTGCCGGCTGGGACGTCACCGCGACCGACGGCCAGGGCACCCAGGCGACGACGTCGCTCACGTTCGGGACCGACGGCAAGCTCACGGCCGGTGGCACGCTCGCCGTCGGGGGCATCGCCGTCGACATGCGGCAGCTCACGGGTTTCGCCTCGCTCAACACCGCGTCGATCTCGTCGCAGAACGGCCACGAGGCCGGGTCGCTCCAGGGCTACTCGATCTCGAAGGACGGCACGGTCGTCGGGACGTTCTCGAACGGTGCGTCGCTCGCCATCGGTCGGATCGCTCTCGCGACGTTCGCGAACCCGGCCGGCCTCGAGAAGACCGGGGCGTCGGGCTACCGCGCCACGGCCAACTCCGGCAACGCCACGGTCGGCGCTCCGGGGTCGCCCGGTGTCGGGCAGCTCGCGTCGGGCACGCTCGAGATGTCGAACGTCGACCTGTCGCAGGAGTTCACGAACCTCATCGTGGCGCAGCGCGGGTTCCAGGCGAACGCGCGCATCATCACGACCTCGGACGAGGTGCTGCAGGAGCTGACGAACCTGAAGCGGTAAAGATCCGGAAAACCCCCCTGTCTCCGCGTCACGAGCGAGCAGGGGGTGTTTGCCGTATGAGTCCGGAAAACCCCTGTCTCCTGGCCTCGCTCTGGGCCATACTGGCTCCCACTATCGAAGGGGCAGGCGATGGCACGAGTGCGAGTGCACCGCGGCGGCGGCTGGGACGTTGAGGTCGTGCAACGCACCCTCGGCGTCGTCCCGCACGTCGTTCCACCGGTCACGGCTCCCGTGATCACCATCGACGGAATCGTCGAGGACGACGCATCGGCGTGGCTGCGCGAAGTCGACGCGCGCACGGGACTCCGCAAGACCAAGACCGCAATCACCCGCGCCGACAACCTCCGAACATTCCTGCACTACATCACCGCACACAACACGTCACTCCGCGGCGCAACAAACGCGCACATCATTGAATACATCAACACGCGCACGACTGGGCCAAATCGCGTGTCAGGGAACACCATAGCCTCCGACCGCGCGACGATCCGCGGCTTCTACGAATGGCTGCGCGACGAGCGAGGTATTCCTCTGCCAATCACGATTGACGAGCTGCGAACAGCTAACGGTCCGGTGCTCTCAATGCGCGAAGGTCGGGGTATCCCGAAAGCGAGCGCCGCTCAAACGCCGCTCGAACCACCGCAGATCGATGAACTCCTCGCCGCCGCAATCACCCGCAACAACGGCCAGAACTACACCGCTGCCCGCGACGCCGCCTTCATCTCCCTCGGACTCGCTTGTGGCGCACGAGCCGATACGCTCGCCCACCTCCTCACCTACGAACTCCCTCAAGCTCCCTCATCCACACCACGCAACCCCAATCCAGTCGAGGGCGATCTCATTCAGATGCGCCTCCCCGGCGCCGTTTCAAAAACCTCCCGGGAAGTCGTCCTCCCCGCCATCCGTCGACACCTCGACCGAGTGCGCAAATACGTCGATCCGGAGACAGGCGGCCGACGGCTCCAACTCGACAGATGGAAGCCACCCGCAAATCCGATCTGGGTTGCGATCGGCCCCACGGCAAAGTTCCACGGCATCGTCGACACGGACGGCATCCGCAGGAACTTCAACACGATGACCGCCGATGAACGGCGGCGACTCGTCACCAAAACCGGACAACCAGCGATGATCTTCCTGACCGTCCACCGCGGCCGCCCTCTCAGCGAGCGCACGGCCGAAGAGATCGTCGCCGACGTCTCCGCGGAGGCGGAACGCCGCGCTGCGGAGGCCGGAAGCATCTTCCCCCACGTGACGACCCACGACCTTCGCGGAACCTACGCAACGCACCTCGCAGCGCTCTTCTACTTCGGAGTCCCGACCAGTGCTGGACGAGACCTCGACGGCAGACCCCACCGCATTAACATCCAAAGCGCAGTGAAAATGGCATCGATCGGGCTCGGTCACATCGACCAGAACACAACCCAGCTCTACATACAACAAGTCGGACTGATGGCCAGCCGATACACCATCGACGCGTTCCTCGGACGGACGCGACAATGAGAATGGACAACGACCGCACCTACCTCAGTGCGCGCAACACGGACCAACGCGGAGTCAACCCGAACTACATCACGGAAGCCTCGAGAACCACAGGCGGAGATCTTCGGCTCGCTGTCAGCGGCGCTCGGTATCCAGTCTTCATTCGTCAGCTTCGATCCACGGAGGCGGGAGACCAGCTCACTGAGCACCTTTTGAGTTCGATACATCTGCGGGGTGGCACATGGACCTCAGCCACCACCGTGAAGACGGTGGCAAGTGGGGCGCGTCAGTTCCTGGTGGAACTCGAGCGCGTTGCTGGATGTACTCGTCTGGACGACGAGTTGCTGACAGAAGTGAATCTGTGGGATGCGATCGTCCGTGCCGCTGGCAATGCAAGCAAGCGCCGAAACCTAAGACGCTGTGTATGCGGCGCTTTGGAACGGTGGCATCCTGACGGAGCAGTATTGTCGGAAGCGCTCTTCGCCTATACGATCCCCGTAACAAAACCGTCTGTGGTCGGCTACGCGCCGGACATCATGGACGTCATCGAAACGTTAATGAAGGAACGAGTCTTCGCATGGTTCTTGCGGTATCAAGAAGCCGTGGAACGCGCTTACGGGACGCTGCCAAAGGACTGGCTCCAGCTCGAACCGACCGTCCTCGCTCCCCAGAAGGAAGCGCTTCCGAAAGAATTCGAAGTACACGACGACGACCTCGTTCCGGCAATGATACTGCTCGCCGTCCTCGACAATCTCGGCCCAAACCTGAGCGTCATTCGTTCGTTCACATGCGACTCTGCCGAGCAATCGAGCGAAACAGCCGGATACGCAACCGGCGTCAAGGCCCGCAACGGCCAAGTCATTCGTACACCGGCGCCAGCCGGGGGACTCTTCAGCTTCGTCGGACTGCTCAATTTTGTCACAGCCGCCACAAACGTCGACCGCGCGTTCCGTCAACACTCGTTTGACTTCGACCGCCTGCTCTTCATCCCAACCGGTGCCAATGAAGTGCTTAGCGAGAAACATATTCGCAAATGGTGGTTCTCGCACGTCGGAGCAAGTTCTGATCGCGGCGGCCTTCCTGGCTCGATCAGCTTCCGTAAGCTACGGAAAGGGGCCGCAAACCGCGGGAGAAGCTCGGGACAGCGAATCAGCGGGCAAAGCGAAGAGATGTCCCGAATCTACCTCGCGGACGCCGTTCCCGACGTCATCAGAGTGCCCCTCCTTCTCGCCACGCAGGACAACGTCGCGCAACATTGGCGAGACCGTACGTCACTGACCTTGGAGGACGTTCCGAACGAGAGTGAGCTTGACCAACACGAGCGCGACGCGAAGGCCGCGATCGAGGCAGCAGACGGAATCATGGACGTCGGCGTCGCAGCATGCATCACTAACGGGCAATCCCCAACAAATCCCGCGCTCCCTTGCGGTCTAGGGCCGATCGCGTGCTTCACCTGCCCGAAAGGCTACCGCACGCCTGAAGTCATCCCGGGTCTGGTCGCGGCCGTCGAGTTCAGCGCAAACATCAGAAAGTACGAACCAGCCGAATGGCTCGACGGTGACGCGCCGCTCTTGAATGCATTCGCGACCCGCAGCCTCGAACAGTTTCCGAAGTCGCTCGTCGACGCAGCGCCCGATACCGCCGTCGACAACGGTCGCACGCTAGTTGCCTGCGCCTACTATGAAACGAGGATTCGTGAATAAGACTCCAGCGGTTCCGACAATCCCCGTTCAAGGAGCGCGGCCACGGCTCAGCCCCGGGACCGATGTGCGCGCGCTCATCCCGCGAGGTGTGCAGATTCGCACTCCCATCTGGTACGGCGATGACATCTGGGACATCCAAGGCTACCCACTCGTGAACCAGAGCGTGAGGAACATCGAGTTCGCTGACATCCCGGTGCGCTGGCGGCACGTCGTCAAGGACTGGATCCTCCTCCGCCTCAACCCGACGCTCGCAAGAACCGGCGCCAGTGGCCTCGACACCTCGGCCCCCAACGCTCTCGCCCTTGCCGCTGCCGCGCCCGTTTCGATGATGACCGCGGTCGCCTACGCTCTTACATTCAAGGTCACCCTGCCCATCATCGATGCCCACGGCACGGTATTGACCGCAGCTGGGTGGCGGTCCGTGGCGCAGGCCATCGAGGACCGTAGCCCCGGCAACGCGCCGCTAACGAGCGCAACGTACGCACTGCAGTTGCCGGCGCTATGGAAGGCTCGACACGTGCTCGGGGCGCCGGAAATGTTCGGCGGCCGCCCATTCGGCGGCGAAAGCGTGATGAAGGTCTTCAAAGTGCCAGAGCGCGGCCCGAACACTGAGCGACCCAACCCGGAGATTTGCGGCGCAGTCCTCGGCCTGAGTCTCTGGATCATGGACCACTGCGCGGAGGACATCCTGACGCGCCGCGAACATCTTGCCCAGGTGCCCGACAGAACACACCTGAGCCGACCCGAGCAACTCGCGGTGGTCATGGACGACCTGCGACGGTGGCGGGAGACCGGTCGTGCCCTCCCGGCAACGGTCGGACTGCGCGGAGATACAGTCGATCCCGCTCCCTCCTGGGCCACCTTCGTCAAAATGGCAGGCTGCTCAAACAAGGTGCTCAAAAACCCGGTCGGCCCTGCGGTAGCTGTCTGGGCAGACCTGCGACGTGAGCGAGGCGTGTCGGTAACGGAGGACGGATTCGACCTGCCGATACAGCCCGTTCCAGCGCTCGACGGATCACTTCGTCCGTGGACCGACGGGCTGATCGCGACCCGCTACGGAAACGGGCTGGACTATTGGACATCTCTGCTTGCGTTCGCATGCGCCTACGTCGTAGCGCTGCTCACAACCGTACGGGACCGAGAGTTCGCGGCACTGCCCGATGACTGCATCCGCGCCGGAAGCTACGAACGAGGCGACACCGATGTTCCTGTGACGCGAATGCGCGGTTTCCTAGTCAAGAACGTGCCAGAGCCGCGCCCCGCCACCTGGGTCGTCAGCGAGGACGTCGTCCGCGCCGTTCAGATCATCAAGCGCCTGAAGAAAGCGTTGCACCTCGCGCCAAGAGTGCACCCGACCACCGGTGAGGAAATCCTCTTCCACCCTGGTCTGGGACTCGGTAAGGTCACCAAGACGGATTCGATGGTGCTTCAGTTCGAGTGGCTTCGTCGCTTCGAACGTGCCGGGGAGATCCTTTCCGATCGCGGCTTGATCGCTGCACTCCCTGAACTGCCAACGTGGCTGTCCCATCGAACAATCAGGATCACTGGAGTGCAGTGTTATGCGTCCCAGCCATGGGGCGACGCACTCGCAGCAGCCCAGGGGCATTGGTCCAGCCGGAAGGTGGCAGAGGGCTACTACGGCCACCTTCCAAACAGTGTCTACATCGCGGACCCAGAGTCCGTCGAAGAAGTTCGGCAGGTCGTCCTAGGTCAGACGCTCGTCGACGTCGCCGCCGACATCACGGAGCTTGGGTTGAGCGACGCGATAGGCGGCCGAGGTGCCCAACGGCTGGACGACACGCTCATCCGTTCGGACGCCTACAAACTCATCAACGAGCCTGTGACGGGAAAGCAGCTCGTCAAGCTCGCCAAGGGCAACAAGAACGTCGTTGCCGGCACGTTCACCATCTGCGTATTTGGCCCCGGCGGACTGTGCGGCGGCGTGACGGAAGCAAACTTCCGGCTCTGTCGACCGGGAGCCTGCAAGAATTCAGCCATGACGAAAGGGCAACGAGCCCGGCAGGAACTCGCACGGAGGGAGCACATCGGCCGTGAAGGCATCTTCGAACGCGCCCGAAAGAAAATCGAGGCAGACATGCCACAACTCAAGCCAGAGTTCGAGTCCTTTACGGATCCCGAGCTGATCGAGCTGATCCTCACAGAGCTGCCGGGAAGCTACGCGGCGGCGGCGCGGCGGCAGGTGGTCGCATGACGACGCACCGGGAGCTGGCCGCGATCCTCGCCACAGTCATGAGCGGCAGCGAACCCCTGCCAGTACCACTGCAAGCCGTCATCGCGGGAACACTGCTCTCAGGCAACGGCGAGCCTGTGAGCAAGGCTGGCATGGCGCGAATCGGCAAGTATTCACACGGAAGTGCGCACAAGCACTACAACGAGTTACTCGTCGCACTCCAACATCGGATCCCGCTCGAGGTCAGCCGAATGAACGACGACGACCGAGATCCGATCACCGTCACTCGTCTACGCGCTGAGCTCACTGAGCGCGACGCGACGATAGAAGCACTCCGAGAACAGATATCGACGGCGAGCGAGAACCTAGAGAACGTACGGCGCTACGCGCTGGCACTGCACCAGCATGTGCATGACCTCGAGGCCCAGGCCGCGTCTACGGAAGGTAGGCAGGTGCGGCCGCTTCGTATCCTCGAGTAACCTGCCGAGCTCGTCCCACGGTTCGGGCCCGAGTCGACTACTGTCAACGATCGACGACTACCTCGTCCGTTGCGTCCGGGGCGTCGAGGGCCTCGACCAGGTCGCCGAAGCGCAGCCCAAGTCCTTGTGCCAGCTTCCACCATGCCGTCAGCGACCCCGTCCGCTCGCCGGAAGCGAGATACTGCACGCTTCGCCGTTGCAGGCCAGACCGCGCCGCTAGCTCATCCCAGCTCAGACCTGCCTCGTGCCGAGCTTGCTGCACCGCGAGGCGAAGTGCCGGGAGGTTCGGCTCGCTGCGATCTGGCACCATTCGACGCTGTCGTGAAAACTGCCAGAGCGCAGTGAACAAATGTTCGCTATCTTGTCGAGCATGGCAATACGTGCTGCAAACAGGGCGAGCGCCGCATCGATGCGTCGGTACGACGCTCCAGGCACGCCACCGGAGGTCGTGCACACCGCAGGTTCGCGGTGGAGCGCTTGTGCACTGCCGGCACGCATCGCAGGGCTCGGCGGCGCTCAGGATCCCGCACGATTCGTTGACGTCGGCAATGTGCCTCACCCGAACACGCTAACGAGGAGGCCTCTGCGCCGCCGTGTCGGCCTGGTCGTCTTCGCGGGCGCCTTATGACGAGGGGAGGTACCGCGGACGAGCCTCCTGTGCGGTACGTCGACGCGACGGATTTCGGCGCTCATCCAGTCGAGTGGGTGCTTCTCGTGCATGGCCACGGGCATGTGGTGCTGACCGTGGAGGGTCTGCCCGTAGCTCGGGTCGAGCCGCTTCCCGGGGCAGCTCGACTTCCGCAGGTTAAGGCGGGGGAGCGGCTGTGACGCCGGGCGCAGACGGCGGTTCAAGGACCCGGCTGGTGAGGCTACCGATCTCGTTCATGCGCGAATCACCGCCCCCGGACCTCCGAGCGCTTTACGCCGAAGTTCAGGAAGGCCAAGCGGTCATCGGGGGTCTGAAGATGGGCATCGGCGCCCTCCCGGTCACGCGATGGGACCCGTCCTACGCTGCCGCCGGTTGGACGCTTTACGGTGCCGAGCTGACCCTCGACCAGGGTCATCCCTTCGGGTCGATGTTCTACCGCAACGACGACGATGGTCGGGTGCTGCGCGTCGGGGTGACGTGGCATCCACCGGTGCAGCGGCTCGAGTTCCCCGCGCTCCACCCGTCGAAGCCGGAGCTGACCTCCGATTGCACCGCTGAGGAGGTCGCTGCGGTGGTGTTGGATGCGCGGAGTCGGATCGGGACGCTTGTCGCGGTCAACGCGCAGATCGGGTCGTTCGTCGCCACTGAGGAGTCCGAGAACGCGATCCTCGACGCGTCCGGGCTGGGGCTCGAGCGGCTCTCCGAGGACGACCCACGGTTGGCCGGACGTGGTTCGGACCGGCCGTCGGAGCCGGACGGTGGTGGCGTTGATGGGTGACCGGCAGTGGGTGCAGGACATCCGCCATCACCAGAGGATCTTGTTGTTGCCGTTCGGGCTCGGGTGGACGATTGACATCACTCAGACGCTGGTGGCGTTGGCGGCGGCGGGGATGCCAGCGAAGGTGGAGGCGTTCGACAGGCTCCGGTTCGACGACGGCCGGTCCGGGTTCCTGTCCACCCCGAACCCGACCGCCACGATCAACGACGACGGCACGCCGGCCGAACGTGACGAGGACCTCATCGTCCTGCCCGGCGGGTCCGAAGGTGGTGTCCTGTCGTTGGCGCGCCGGTACCCGGACCTGGTGGTCGTGAACGGGAAACGGCAACGCGTCTGGGCCAACGGCAAGCAGGTCTACGGCTCATCGATGGAGCGCGACGCGACACCGGGATGGCGGAACGTGTTCGCCGTCGCCCGCACCGTCACGATGCACGGCGGCAGCACCGCCGACATCGCAGCGCGAACCGGCCTGTCGGTCAAGCAGGTTTCGGAGGTGCTTCGGACGCTCGGAGATCACGTCGTGTCGACCGAGCGCGGTTGGGAAGCAGCCGATTTGGGCCAGCTCGTGGACTGGACGCTCGCCGCGTACCCGGGGCCGGGCGGGATCCGCACCTCCTGGCGACGCGACGACACCATCGACGACCAAGCAGACCAGCTCATCGGTCTCGGTGGATTGATGTCGGACCGGTGGGCGGCGCAGCAAACCGGCGTCTTCGTCCCACCAAACCGACTGACAGCGTTCTTCGCCCAGCACCCCGACATGCAGGCAGTCGGCTACAAGCCCGCCACCGCGAACGACATCACGGTGACGGTCGTCATCCCGCAAGACACCACGATCCTCACCGCCGAGGGGTGCTGCACGGATGACTTCATCACCGCGCATGTCATCTATGCCGACAGCTACGACGACGCGAATACGGACGCGGTGAACGGGCTGCGGCAGTTGCTGCGCTTCCGATCCGACCTCGCCCACGACCTCCGCTGGCACCCCGACAGCGGCGACGAGGACGGAACGGGCTGATGTTGCAGCTGCTGTCGCTGACGTTGGCGTTCGACGACACCCGGTTCTTCGGATCCGTGATGTTCACCGACACCGACCACCCCGATCAAGCACCGACAACCGTCCTCATCGACCACACCGACGAACCGCCTTGGTTTCGGCTTATCAGCGTCGACCCAGACGAGCAAGATCCGTCGCCCCCGGCGATGGTCGAGGCGCACCGGATCATGCGGTTCATCCTCCGCTACGCACCCGATCGCATCGGTCGCACCCCCGCCGACTTCCCGCAACCCTGACGGCCCCGCCCCCCCCCGACTGGAGATACCTGCTGATGATGCGTCTGGTGTCGCTGCATCTCTCGAACGACCGGATCCTCTGGGGCAACCTGCTCCTCGAGGACACCGACAACCCGGATGCGCATCTGACGCAGATCATGGTCCGCGCCATCGACACGGGACCCGGCTACGAGCTCTATGACAGGACCAACGCGGTTCTGTCGGACCTGAACGTGCCAGCGGTACGAGAGGCGAACCGCATCGTGCAGACCATCCTCATCCCCGCCTCCGAAATCGCCAGACGCGAGAAAGCAGTCCGGGCGGTCATCCACTCCGGCTACCTCGAAGGGTTCCCCGACGACATGCCCTGGCAGTCACAGCTGTGGAGGTACGCCCGCGGGGAAGTCACCCGGGAGCAGCTCAGCGCCTACGCCGACGACGGCCGGCAACTCACTCGCGGCTCCGACTCCCCAGTCGACCCGGCAGATGTTCCGGAGGACTGGTGGCGGAACACGCAGGCCCGCATCCGCCGGCACCTGCTCGATGCGACCCTCACCGAAGCGGAAGCCGCCGCAGCACTACAGGTCACCATCGATGACGTTGGTGAGCTGTTCGGGTCGAATCGACTCCTCAGCTTCGACCTCGAGGGCGAAGAACGCATCCCCGACTGGCAACTCGTGAAACCGGCCCTGCCCGAGTTCGGCGACCCGTCCAGTCTGCTACCCGGCCTCGACGTCCTCCTCGCCGCGGCACCGCAGCCGCTGCTTGACGCAGCGGCCATGACCGAGTTCATGACCACACCGCGCACCTTCCTTGAAGTCGACGACGAACCGCTGACGCCGTTGACCTGGATTCAGCAGGGGCGGCCGCTCGCAATGATCGTCGCCCTGTTCCGCGGACGGCAGTGGCGATGACGACCCACCGTCCGGACCTGTTCCTCATCAACGTCGCCTTCGACCTGCACGGCGTCCACGGTCACATGTACTTCCGCGACCCACCCGACACCGAACTCCGACAGGTCATCGTCCACGGCAGCGGCGACGCCGCCACCTACCGAATCGAACCCGCCCCCGGCGACACCCGCGACGGGTGGGACCCATTCCTAACCGAGGCGGGCTGGATCGTGGCGCTCATCCGCCCCGACACTCCAGAGGAGCGCAGCTGATGGGGCCCGCACTCGAATGGGTCGCCGCCGCTTACGGTGGTCGGCCGCAGATCACCATGCCGTACGGGCTCGGCGACACCACTGACCTCACTGACGCTCTCGCCGTTCTTAAGGTTGCCGGACACACCGCGGTCGTGGAGACGCACGACACGATCCGCCTCGCCGACGGCCGCCGCGCACGATTCCCGACCCTGACGCAGAGACCACGCGACGAGCCGGCTGTGCCCGCGGAAATGCTGTTGCTGGCGCCGCGGACGGTGACGACGACACAGATCGCACTCGCCGAACAGACCACAACGGTCCTCCTCGTCGACGTCGACCGACGACGCGTATGGGTCGACGGTAAACAGGTCCTCGGCAGCCACGACCGGTGGAAGGACGCAGCGCCGATCTACATCACCTTCGCCGTTGCGCGGATGCTCGCCGTCAACGGATCCACCTTTGACGGCCTCGTCCGCGCAGGACTCACGCCAGGGCAGGTCGACGACGCCCTTGCCAGGCTCGGCAAACGCGTCCACCGCACCGACATCGGATGGGAATCACGGCAAGTCGGTGGCCTCGTCGACTTCGCCATCGCCTGCTACCCGGGACCCGGCGGCGTCAGGACGCGGTGGACATCGGACGCGCCGCTCGTCGAGCAGGCGAAACGGCTCATCAGCGCTGGCTGCCGCATCTCCGGCCGCGCCATCTCCCAACGGCCCGGTTACCCGGCCATCAGCAAACGAGAGATGCCGTACCGGCTCGTCGCGTTCACCGAACACGAGGTCGACATGGGCTCGCTCGGGTTCGAACCGGACACCGTCGGCTACTCGGGCACCGAGCTGGTTCGACCCGCCGATCCCACCACCTTCCTGACCGCAGCAGCGGCCGGCTACACGGACCGCACTGACGACATCATCACCGCCAACACGTTGCTGCGAGCCGACATGCGCAACGACGACGACGCAGCATCACTCGAAGAAGTCCGCAACCGGCTGCAGTTCCTCGCCGACACCGGATACGACCTTCGGCACAACTTGCCGGACTAACGACGCCTCGACCGAAGGTGCGCAGCCGGCAGAAGGCCACGTCAACGAGGGTCGTCGCTGCGCCCATGCCCCTATCCTTGCGCGCCTGCCGAGATTGGAGGAATGACAGTGTCAGACCTTAAGATTCGGGCATGCAGGACGCCATCAATCGGGAACTCGCTACCCGGGCAATCGCCGCCGTCAACGCGGTCACGGCGCTCCTTCCCGAGATCGCGACCACCCCCGGGTACGTTACACGCCAGGAAGTACCCGAGTACCGGCTCAATGAGCATGGATGGCCATCTATCAGCAAGAGTCGCTTCGTGCACAGCACCGACGGTCCGATGGACGTAATGAGTCTTTTCACGAACAGAGGGACGGAAGGTAAGCCCAGACTCGACGCGTCTGAGATTGCCGAGCTTCAAGATATGATCGAGTTCGTCCTCGCTGACGGTGATTTGTGCGCACGCATCTCAGGCGCAGGCATCAACCCGGACGACGCGGCCATCGCACGCGTGTTCAAGACACTTGATGCGACCAGGATCGTCGCAACGATTGCCGAGCGGGTGTACGCGACCGGCCTCCCCGTCGAGACGGTGTACCGAGAGCACGAACGAGCACTCCTAGCGGACACGCTGCCCGTTGACGTGGTCGTGCCGATCACGCTGACGCAGCTTGACATCGACGAACCGCTGCACCTCGGAGACGACGTGTGGGTCGAAGCGCTCGACGAACCCACTCAACGAGCACGAGCCGTTGACCGCAACTCAAGCATCAACGCGTACCTCGTGTCGGCAGCAACGCACGCGGTGGTCCTCCGCAATCGTGAGGTCGACAACTCCGACGGTCCGCTCCCGCGGCGAATCCGGTTCGACAACGACCCACCATTCATAAGCGAGATCGACGAGGTTTTCCAAGCACTGGACATCGCAACAGAACGACAACTCGGATACGTCCAGGTGGCGCTTCGACCACGCGGTTGGGCCTACAGTTGGCTGAGCGATCTTCCTCCGATTGAGAACACAATTATCGCCTCGCGCTTACCTCCAGCTCTGGCGGATCACGGTTGGAGTCGCGCGCCGAAGACCATCAGCGCAGCACGCTGCTACCGCGCAGCCGAGGTCTTTCCTCGGTTACGTTCCACGAACGCTCGCGCAAAACTCGCAGCACGGCGACTGCGGCAAGCATCACTTCGACCACATCCCGATGACGCGCTCCTCGACGCCTGCATCGGGATCGAAGCACTCCTTGGGGAGGAACACGACGAGTTGGTGCACCGTATGGGGCTGCGTGCTGCGACCGCTCTCGCTGACAGGATGGACGCAGCGTTCGCGTACGACGTCCTCAAGAAGGTGTACAACCACCGGTCGAAAATCGTGCACGGCACAGAGCCGAAGAACTCAAGGATCACTTTGAAAGGCGAAGCGTGGTCCGCGTGGGCCGTCGCCGTCCTGCTGTTGCGATCGCTCCTGCAGTCGCACCTTGGCGAGGACGAACCTTGGACCGTTACCGATCTCGATCAACGCCTCTTCAAGTCGCTCACCACGTTCGCGCAGTCCGAAAAGTGAGCACGCCGAGAGCTCCCGCCATGCACCTGGTGCTTCAACCTGAACCGAGAAGGCGCGCGAGAGTGCGACCCTCCGATGTGATCCTCGTCCAGATGCGTTTGGTTCGCCGGTGAGCGGTATCGCAGTGCAGTTCATCGTCTCCGGAGCGGCCGGGGCTCTCTTCGTTGCCGCGGCTTCCGGTGTCCGCTCAGTGGCCGCGCAGCGCGCGCCTCGTCGTCGCGTCGAGGCGATCCGCGCCGCACAAGAGTGCCTGACGGTGCTCGGTGCGGACCACCCAGCTACGGAAGCTGTTGCTACCCATCAGCAGCAAGAAGCCGCCGCGCTAGCGGCATTAGTTCGCCGTAAAGCCCTCTCCCCACGCCGTTGGGCTGCCCTCGGTGTCGTCACCGGCGTCTTCACGCTCGGAGTGCTGCTGCTGGCCGTCGGAGCATGGTTGATCGTCACTGTTGCGCCTGCGGACACGGCACGGTCAGCGCTGTCGGGCGGATTCGTCGGCACAGCGCTCGGGCTCCTAGGGCTGTTCATCCGCTTCATTTACCGGCTCATCCGCAATTGGAGACACCTCGAATCGGACCCTCCCGACGAGCCCGAGCCCGAGCCTGAGCCCGTGGCCAGACCGCCTGTCGGTGCGGAGCGTGGCACGGACGACGACGTCAGATCCCAGCGAAGCGACGCTGCCCGCAGCTGAACGTCTAACGACTTTCAGCGTGAGCGACGTCGTCGCTGTCGCGTCTGGACCCGGTCGGTCCCAGGGCGGGCTGGCGAAAGATAGCCAGGTGCGGTTCACAGTTCACAAGGCTCATTGCAGGACTGCCTGCGGCCTGGATGGGGGATCCCCGGATGGGCGTTTAGGGCGCTACCGTCAGTGCTTGGGTGGGACGACGAGAGGTCCCGGAATAGGGGGCGCTGCAGATGGCAGAAGCGGACGACAGCGGGGTTGCGAGGCTTTGGTCAGACCGAGCTGCCGAGGTGCGCGGTACGCAGCTGATGTTGATCGGCTATGCGCTCTCCGGTCTGCCGCCGGCGGGATTCGTTGGTCCCGAGGACCCGCTGCTCCGGGCGACGCCGTTACCACGGCCCTTGACGACCGAGGCGAGGACACGATCACTTGACTGGTTACGGCAAGCGGCACTGGGCCTGCTACCGCGCCCGGCGCCGTCCGGCCCGCAGTACGGGCTGGCAGCGGACCAGACGCCGCAGGAATACATACTCACTCGCCCACTCGGCGACGTTCCATCCGAGTTTGACGTACCGTCGACCGCGAATCGTCTGCTTGCCAACATCGCGTCGTTTTCATCAGCTCGGTCAGCAGTAACGCTGCTGACCGAGTCGCTACGCGATGCGGACGAGCTGGTCCGTACCGTCGCGGCCGCGGTTCTGCACTCCTTGGGCCGGACCGACGAGGAGACCGTGCAGGTCATCCTTCAGACGGCCCGCCGCTCGTCAAACGCCACCGTGTCAGCGATCGGCAGCGTCATCGTCGACGCGTCCACTGGTCCCGACGAGACAGCGGATGACTTCGATGCGGACCACGACGACGTAGCCGACGACGGCAATCGATCGCCCGATGCCGGCGCCGACAGCGATCCCGCGTCATGCAGTGTGATGCTGCACGGGACGTTCGCGCGGCTCACATCTGCGCAGAAGCGTTGGTACGCGCCGTCGTCACCGCTTTCGAATCACGTCCGCAGCTACGCCTCACGCAACCTCTACGCTGGACAGGACTACCCGCGCTGGACTGCGGGTTTAAGCGACGCCGCCCGCGCGCAAGGAACAGCGGATCTGCTGCGGTGGTGTGCTCGGTACGGCCTCAGCGCGCTCGATACGGTCTACGCGCACAGTCATGGCGGCAACGTCGTCCTCGATGCGATCGAGCAGGGTCTGCGCGTCAAACTCCTCGTCCTACTCCACGTGCCGGTCATCGAGCGGAGCGCACGCACGTGGTTGAGGATAGAGCGGAACGTCGGCCGCGTCCTTGATCTCCGGACGGGACGGGACTTGGTCGTGGCAGCGGATCGTTTGCATCGGAAGGTGAACCGGCTGCCGCTGAGCGAGAACCGTCTGCCGCAGCTGCCGTGGGTTCACCAGCCGCAGCGCTCGGTACTGCACCTCTTCGACACAAGTCACCGGCGTTTCATCCAGCTGAAGACTTGGCGGAAGAACGCGATCGCGAACGATGTGCAGTCGGCTTGGCGCTTGGCGTGACGTGCGGCTGCGACGGTCTCACCAGAGGGCTCCCCGGTGTGCGCTCACATCTCGCTCGCTACCGGTGCTGCTCGCCAGCGTGGTGTGCGACAGCGCGGATCCCGTGCGCAATGTTCCGCAGGTGCTTGTTCGGGTCGTCGTTTGATCCTTGCGCGTCTGCTCCGGTGTACGGCCGTGGAATGATCGTCGGCCAGTCGGTGAGGTCGTATGGGTAGCGTTCTTCGTATTGCTGGGCTTCGCGGTCGCTTCCGGGCTGCCACTGATACGTGGCGATGACGGTGTCGGCTGCTGGAGCTCCCTTGGCACCACGTGGCTGAGCTTTCGGGTCGTCGGGCAGGTGCCAGAAGAGCCGGCGTCGGGCGCCGGGTGATAGGTCGAACGGTTTGGCGAATACCCGAGCGAGCGCTGCGCTGACGGAGTCGTCCTGGTACTGAGCACCGAAGACGGAGTCTGCGAGTCTGATGCGGATGTTCCGCGCGGTGGTGCGTCCGAAGTTCTCGATGACGAGGTCGAAGGATCCGCCGCCGGCGATGCTCGGTACGACGTCCATTCCGACGTAGGGCCGGGTCTGGTCCTCGCTGTCCTGCGCCTCGCGGAGCGCGGCGGCTGCGATCTGCTTGCTGTTCTGCCGGACCTGGATGGCTGCGGGGATGAGCGCAAAGCCGGCCAGTGCGGCCGCGAGCACCGCTGCGATCGCGCCGACCCATGTCGGGACGAGAACGGGGTCTGCGCCTGAAGCTAGAAGAAGCATGGCAGCACCCTACGATCCATCACGGACATCGGCAGTGACACGGTGCAGCACCGGCACCCCACGCTCGATGAGCCGATCAATACCTACGACGATCTTCCTTCAAGGGGGTGCGTGACGCTGCTTTGAACGGGGTGGAGCGACTTGGGTGGCTCCGACGGGTAGCCGGAGCCACTCGAGTCGCCGCAATAGGCGCTATCCGCGGATGTTGCGCGGGTCGTTGCCGGGTGCGATGGTGTCTTTCGCGCGGATCTGACCATCACGGCCGTGGATGTTCAGCTCGCCGCCGCCAGCGTTGCCGATGATCTGCCGGCCCCGGTCGATGGCTGCCGCCTGCGTAGGCGTGTGTGCGGACACGCGGCTCGCGCCGGGTGCCGTAACGTCCCAGCCGCCGTTGGGGTTCTGGACGACGTGTCGGTCGTTCGAGTTCGTCATGATTGTGTTCCGTTCTGCCGCGACTGCGGCGAGATGGGGGGTCGCCGAGATGCTGCTCGCCGACCACCGCGCTGAGGGTGTTGTGGTTACGCGCCGACGGCGACGAATGCGTTCGTCTGCACGTTCGTCGCGGCGCGCGGCGCGCTGCGCGTTCGCGTGGGATGCGAACGCTTCACCGGATGCCGCGACCTTGTCGCTGGAACGCCATGCCCGCCACCGCCAGGTTGCGCCGGTGTCGAGGTACACGTCGTACCGGGCCATCAAGGACCCGGTTTTGAACGATGTGGCAGCGCGCTGCGCGTTCGTGGGCGAGGCGCACGTCTCGCCGGCCCATGCGACCAGTTCGTTGTTCGCGGCGTAGAGCCACCACGACCACTGGCCGTTTCGGGCAGGTTTGATCTTGAAACGGAGGGTCACTGTGCCCTCTCCTTTCCGTGTCTGCAGCGACGATGCCGTCGCTGCGAAAAAGGTGTTGCCGGACGTCGGCAACGAAGGAGGTTCAGCCACGGAGTCGTGGCTGCGAGACGTCAGCTCCTGTGATGGAGGCGACGTGCGAACGGCGGTCGGTTGTCGACGATGTCGACACGCCCAGACGTGGCAGAGAAACCCGCATCGTTCTGCGGCGTATGACGTGTATGCCGTCCCGATGGGTACAGTGAGACTCAACCGGTGCGGGTGACCATCTGGCGTCTCCAATCTGAGTTCGAATACACGGTGAGCGCTTGGGCCTAGGAAACTTCGGCGCGAACTGTGTGGAGTGACAGCCCTCGACTGGAAGATCCGGTCGGGGGTTTGTTGCTGTTCGGGCGGGTGACCGCCCTCACAGCTTCAACGGTACATGTAGTGGCCGACACCGGGACCGACCACAAGAGAAAGTGTTACAGCCGTGTAGTTCTCCACAATGTCCTCCGCAGCGTGGACAGGTCGGTGTACCCCGGAATACCGCCAATCTGGACGCCACCACCGACACTCCTCCACATGCGCAGGACGACTCTCTGCACCGCTGTGGACAACGCTCGGTCGGCGTGTCGCGACGAGCGCCGTACGCCCTCAACGGCGTCACGAGGCAGGCGCCAGTTAGTGAAGGCGTTGCGCTCCCACCACGGTCGACTGCGACGGCGGCATCCACACGGACGCGCCGGTGCGGCGCGCCGCGGCAGCACCACCGCTGCTGATGCCCGCCAAATGCGAGCAGCCGCGCCTGCAGTGGCGACGCAGATGCGCATTTGACACAACCGGCGCGTACACGCCGTCGAGCGGCCCGCCGCAACCAGCTCATCGTCACAACAGGGGTGGCGACGGCGCACGTCGACCTGCGGATTGCCACCGCCAACGACGCCGTGACACAACTCCGCCCCGCCCTCCACGCGAGGAGCAGGTCCAAGAGCAGGTGCCCGGATATGTCTGGCTGCCACGAAAACGACCTCGATCCGAACGAGCACCTCCGCGTGCCGCTCTGACCACCCTCCTACGAGCGGAGGTCCCGCGCCCTCTCTTCCGCCACTCGATGGCGGACGCTACTTCTCCACACCCACGCCTCGAGCTTCGTCTCGCCACGACCCGCTTCCACCCAGACCGCGTCACGGGTCATGCTCCGAGCAACCGCGTCGTCCCGGCGAATCAACCGATCCGGAAGCTGGAACCAGACGTAAACGGGCAGTGGCTCTTCCAGCTCACGCGCATCGGGGCCGCGTGCTGCTTCCTCTAACGAGAACGGCTGCGGCGGTACCCAACGACCCGAACGACGACGACTCATGGCTTGGATCGTAGGAGGGAGCGCCGACGCTTGTGGCGCGGCCGTATAAGGCACGCGCAATGAGACTGGTCTCGGACCACCTATGTGAGACGGGGCGCCCAGACTCACGCAAGTCGATAGGCCTCAGCGGCCAGGAGAGCGGAGCGCCCAATCAAGGACCGTCTATCGGACCCGCAAGGAGGGGCTGTCCCGAGACGTCCACCCCTTGCCGTGCGAAGGGCAATCTGGTTGCAAGGCACGAGTGCGTGGATGCCGCCAGGACCGTCAGCACGATCAGGGCCGCCGTACGCGAGCCGATGGTTCACGCCATCCAGATCCCGTACCGACGCATCATTGCCCCATAGCTGACTCGGCACTCACTACTGGGTCGGGGGATTCTGGTTTCGAGGGAGTTCCTCGACCCTGGCTCGGAGCGTCTCGATGGTGCTGACGTGGTTGACGAGCCGGATGATGAGGGGTTGGAACTCGCCCGTGACGGATCGAGTCCAGGCGGCGGGGTTCTCCCGTTGGTTTGGGGGGAGTGGTTTCCACCCCACACCGCCATCGACGAGGGGGAGAGGCCAGACGGCGTGGAGGAGTTCGTTGCGGGTGTGAGCGTCCGTACGGGCGGCTGCGACCTCTGCTCGGAGGGCGTGAATGAGCTTCGGAGGTGCTGACCGTCGAGCGGGTATGCCCGCTCGTGCGATCTGGTCGAGCTCGTCGAGGACAGCGCCAGCGGGACGTCCGGCCCACGTGCTCTGCGGGTCGGTTCCGACGGTCGAGAGCAGCCCGTGAAGTTTGCTCTCCACGAGTGCGGACAGGAGCGCGACGCGGGCGATCGCTGCGGCGAACTCGTCGGGGATGGGGCCGCCGAACATTGTGTCTGGGACGCCCCACCGATCGGCTCCTGTGTTCATGGGGTCACCTTGCCATGCCTCGTAGGAGCTCGGTGGCTCACGCGTCATGGTGATCAGTTGTGAGACAGGGCAGACGCAGCTCCCGAGTGTTAAGCGGATGGCGTCTGTTAAGCGGATGGCGTCGTCGGCAACCACAGCAGCGCGGTTATCGGTGTCCGGTAGCCGATCGGCTATCGAGACGCCGAGGTCGGCGAGGTGTGCGCTCGGAGTGTTCGCCGATCGAACCTCGAACACGGTGCACCTGGTCCCCGAGGGCGCGGTTCGCGTGTCGACGCACTGGGACGCTGAGACGAGTGTGGCCAGCCGCCCGACGAGGGCGGCTGGCCACTCACCTGCGACCCTGATCCGGCGCAGGTGCCGTTCACTGTAGAGGGCCGGCGGTGGCCCGTTTCACCGGCGGTGCTCTCCCCGCGCCCATCGGGTACACACCCGTGCCGGAGCAGGGTTGCTGCCGGGGGAGAGGCGGGGCCGTGCAACCCGAATGCGCGGCCCCGCCTCGGGGGAGGACCACTCCCCATGGACGGGTCGGATCAGGAATCCCGTCGACAGCACTCATCTCATCATGTTTGTGTAACGGTCGGGGCAACAACTGCCGGTGACCGATCGGTTCTCGAGACGCTCATTGTGCGGCAGCGCATCCGGATCGCGTTCGGGAGCCCGCCCGTGGGTTCTGCGCCGAGTACGGTCGGGCGCGGGCATCGGGCTGTCAAGGCGGCTGGTGTCCGGGCGGGAAGCTCACCACTTCCCAGCGGGCCGGGATCGAGCGTTCATCCTCTCTCGGCCCGTCCCTGGAGCACTTCACGCTGCGGGCGCCGTCGATGTCGGCGGGTGACTGGGGCGGTGCGTCGGAGGGTCGGCAGTCAGCTCAGGAAGGGCGGCCTGGGGGTTGCGGGTTTCGTGGTGGTCTCTATGCTGGCGGCAGTAGTAGCCCGAGACCCCGGCTGCAGCGACTGTTTCGTCTTCACTGCGTGCGCAGTGGCCGCGTTGCGGGCTGGCCGGGTGTTCCTCGCTCGTCGTCCGGCTGGCTCGTTGGGGTGTCCCGTGGTGTTCGCGTCTCGGGGCTGGCGTCGGCGGTGGTGGTCCGTGTCGGATGATGCGGGGTGCGGCTGCCGGGGTCAGGTAGGGCGGGCAGGCGTTGCCGACCAGCGACCCGAACGCCGATCGGCAACGCCTCCCTGGGTCCTGACCTGCTCAGGTGGACGCAACCCTAACCCCGCACCGGCCCCCTGCATGCGGAGTTGTCGTACGGAGTGTCCGCGACGCGATGCCCATCCATCGGCAGGACTAGGTGATCGCCGCCAGAGCGGCGTCAATTACTTGATTTGGCGCTGGCCTGCTGTCGGATCTGAGGGTGCTCCTCGATCTCCGCCTCGCGGTCCGAGCCGCCTTAGGGGCGGTAGTCGCGGTTCTTTTCTGGAGGGTCGAGAGGTAGTTGTCGCGGCCACTGTCGCCCTTGCATGCCTGAAAACACGGCGATCACAGATCGGACAACGGCGCTGGCCACGGTGCTCCACCACCCGCGCTTCCTGGGGTCGGCGAAACCATCGTCGCCGTAGGGGGGGTCGTAATCAACGTCACCCATCAGAGCCTCCTAGCCCGCGCTGCGGTGCGTTGATAGTACGTCGGGCACCGAGAGACCTGGCGCTGGTGGTGGTGACTGCTGATGGTGTCGCCTGTCGGGGAAGTGGAGGCGGGTGGACGCTGAGTGGGTATCCGGCTTCGGAGCGGTTGGGTCGGTGGGCGAAAGGAGCAACCGATGAAGCACATCCGCTACGACCACTCCACGATTCTCACGAGCGACGACGTCGCTGATGCTGTCATCGAGTACGCCGCGGCACTTGCTGGCGGCGATCGCGCCGACACCGTCGCGATTCCCGCCGTGGCCGAGGACGGAACGATGACCACAACGAAGGTGCTCATCGGGCCGGCCAGCGAGCTCGTCATCGAAGACGCTGAGGAAGATGACCTTGAGCTCGAGAACGACGAGTTCGTCGCTCGTCTCCGCGCCGCAGCGGAGACGTTCGGCCACAGCGAGCCGATCCATGCCGATACTCGCTCCGACCTGACCCCGGACGGAGACACTCGGGCCGTCGGGTAGGCAGCACTATGACGCCGTCTACGACGTTCGTGTGAGCTCGGCGCTGCGTGTGCCTGAACGCGTTCGTGTCAGGAGCGCACAGCCTCCGGTGACTCGTCGCGGAAGAAGTCGCCGTCTGGTGTCGGCACATCAAGCGTGCCGGTGCGGCGCCACTGTTTGCGGGCCGACCTCACTGTGCCGATCCGGGCGGGTTCGACGTTCTCGTTACTCGTGTAGCTGCTCATGGTCGATCTCCTCCTCGACTGCCCGTGAGTCCTCATGCCCCCCCCCGTTCGAGGGTAGCGAATCGGCCATGACGTGGGCCGTCGCCGCCAGAACCGGCTCTTGCCTTTCGAACCGGTGATCCACGGGTTACCGTCGACGCGTGGCACTTACCGACCCGCCTGCAGAACACCATCCGGAGCCCTCAGCGCTCTCACCTGCGTCCGCGTCCGCGCACGACGCGGATCTGCCCGGCGCGACAATTGGTGGCAGCAGCGAGTACCAGTCCACCGCGCACATTCCCGACGACGTCGCAGATGACGGTCCGGACGAGGTCCTTCTCCGTCCCGGGCGGCATGCCTCGTAGCTGATCGGTTGGCGGTCAGCTCTGTGCCCGCCGTTCGGGCGAGTGCGGGCGATGCGCCCCGCGGAGGGGCGCACAGCCCGTATGCATGACCATGGTCGTCCCTGTTTTCCCCGAGGTGCTCCCCATCAGAGCGATACGCAGGTTGTCGCATGCAGGCCTCGGCAATGAGGCGTTCCGCAGCGATTTCTGAAGCGTGTGCCGGACCGGGCCGACGTATCGCTGCGACGCGCTGATTGTCGACGATGAGCGCCTGTGGGTAGGCGGTGGATCGAAGTTCAGAGCTATTGCAGTGGGCGCGGATGCTGCGCACGGCGCTCTGGCTTCGCCGTCGGCGGTACACGCAGGTGTGGGCCGTTCCGATGAATCGGAGCAGCCCACAGTCACCCAGATGCCAGTTGGGAGTTGGCGAGCAGCTGCTCGCTGGCACACCATCGGTTAGGAGCGGTGGGGCGTTTCGTGCCCAGAGGTCAGTTCGAACGCCCGTTGATATCGCGGCGATCGTCGTCGTTCCAGTCGGGCTTGCGAACACCAGCCTTCGCGATGCCGCGGCTGACGACGTAGGCGGCCGTCACGATCGCGACGTACAGCCAGGCCTGATCGGCGCCGAATCCGGTGTGGCCCTCGTCTGCGTTGTCGACGACCGCCGACGCGATGAGGATCGCGATCGACACGACCAACCAGGCGTAGAACTCGGTGGTCTTGAGCGCGGACTTGGTTTCGTTCCATGTGGCCCGGACGGCTGAGTCGTGTCGTGCGGGGTTACCTGTCGTATTTGACATTGTCGCTCCTTCTGATCTTCGCGACCGCAGATCGGTGGCGTCGTGGCCCCAACAGTTGTCTTACCTGGCTGGTTACTTACTCAGTTTGAGTTCTCAGGTGGGGTCGGGGAGCATGGGTTTGTCCACCATGCGACAGACGGGATGACATGACCTCCGACAATCAGGCTCCTGGGACGTCTGATCTGTTCGCGCACCAGCCGCGTACCGCCGCTGGTGCAGCGGCCATCTTGAGCCTGGAAGCCCTCGGCGACAGCGTCCACGACGCGGACGAGCAGGCGCTGCGCGCGCTGGGCATGCTGCCCGTTGATGCTCTTGCGTTGCGACATCTGGTGCTCGCGCGCCGTGATGGACGAGCACTGAAACCAACGCAACTCGCCCGGTTACTGCACTTGTCGACTGCTGGGGTCACAAAGCTCATCGACCGACTCGTGCGTGACGGTCGGGCAGAGCGGCAACCCAACCCGGTGGACCGACGCAGCATCATCGTGACCGCCGCCGGCACCGCGGAGCAGGACCTGACACGCGCCTACGGTCACGTCCGTACTCCGCTGGTCGAGACCATCGATACGCTCACTGAGGATGAGTTGACGGCGGTGCAACGATTTGCGTCCATCCTCACGGATGCCCTTCGACAGGACGCCGTCCCCGCCACCTCGTCCAACGGCTAGCCGAGCCCCGAGTTCACCCGCGGCAAGGCCTCCCACAGAGCACAATCCTCATCGCGAGGACGAGGACGCGGCCGATCCCAGCGCAGAGCTCAACCGGCTCGACCGCTCGACCGCTCGACCGCTCGACAGGGTCGCAGCGGACACCCGAGCGAAACGGGCGTTCCGTAGCCGATCGGCTATCGGCTATCGGAACATCTTCACGCCGGTCAGCGGGACGAGAAGATCATGATCACTGGGCTTCGACGCATGAACCCCGTTGTACTCGGTGGCCGTATGCCGATCGGCTACTGAGACAGCCCTAGGATCGCTGGATGCAGCTCGAGCGGCCGTCCGAACGGCTCTTCCGATCGTTCCAGCAGTCCATGCTCGAGTGGGAGGGTGCGCACCAGGACGGTGCCGGCATCCGTGACGCAGCCCTGCTGGCGACCAAAGGCGGATTCGCTGAGTGGGTGATGCAGCTGCGTGCCGAGGAAGACGTCCCAGCGGGTGAGGGGTTCGTCACCTGTAGTTACTACTGGATGGTCGAGGGCGACGAGTACCTGGGAAGCATCGCGCTTCGCCACGAGTTCAACGATTTCCTGCGCTGTTACGGCGGCCACATCGGCTACAGCGTTAGGCCGAGTGCCCGACGCCGAGGTATTGCAAGTCAGGCACTCCAGGGCGTGCTACGCATCGCTCACCGACGTGGACTGTTAGAAGTGCTGCTCACCTGTGAGGCGCAGAACCTCGGGTCCCGCCGCGTTATCGAGGGCAACGGGGGCCGGTTCGAAAACGAGGTGACCGACGCCGCCGGACGAGTGTTCCAACGTTTCTGGATCTCGACCGAGACGGAGCGTGCCGAGCTGCATCGCTGAAGGATCGGGAGCCGGACGGGGCGATATACTGTCAGCGACAAAACCTCCGCCGACCATGGCGGAGGTTTTCTTGTATGAGCACCCCATCGCCCCTGACCATCACCACCGCCGACGAACGACACCGCCCTCAGCTCGAACAGCTCTGGACCATGTTCCGGCACGAGATGTCCGCATTCACCGGCACGCTCCCCGATGAGCGCGGCCGCTTCCGCCAAGAACGACTCGACGCCGGCCTTGCGGAGCCGGGCTGGTCGGCACACGTAATGCACCTCGGACCGCACCCGGTCGGACTCGCGGTCCTCCGCGGCCTCCACGAAGAGGAACACATCATCAGTAGCTTCTTCATCGCGCACGGAGCACGACGCTCTCGCATCGGACGTGCCGCCGTGATGGAACTGACCGCGGCGCACCCGGGGAGATGGGCGGTGGCCTACCAGGACCGCAACGAAGTAGCAGCGAAATTCTGGCACACGGTCGCGACCGAAATCGACCCGACGTGCACGTTCGAGCACCACGCCGTCCCGGGCCAGCCGGAGCTACCCGCCGACTCCTGGGCCCGATTCGGTGTCCGATAGCCGATCGGCTATCGGACGGCTGGCTCCGTCAGCGCACTCGCTCCAGCTGCAGCTCGGCGGCGCTTCCGTCCTGCTACGCAGTGATGCCAAGCTGCGCGAGAACGGATTCATCGCCGATGGTCTGCAGGTTCCACGTCGGGCGCTTGAAGGCGCCGCGGGAGAGGCGGACGCGCTGTTCGTCGACCGGTTGCCCGTGCCGAGGTGATACCCGCGTGACCCCGTTCGGCTCATAGCCGAGCTTGTAGGAGACGGTCAGTGACGGGGTGTTCCAGGCCGCAGCGCTCGACTCCGCCCACTCGGCACCCAGAGTGTCGAAGGCGAACAGCAGGAGGGCGGCGCGCATCTCGGTGCCGATGCCGTTGCCTTGGGCGCGTCGTGTCAGCCAGGAACCGGAGCTCACAGTTCGGCGGTCCGCGAAGTTGAACGCGGCGAGGTCTTGTGCCCCGATCACCTCGCCGTTAAGGATGACGGCGAGTTGGATCGTCCAGTTCTGCGGGGAGACCTGGCGCAGACGCCACTGGTGCATCGCGAGATTCCGCGGCAGCTCCTCCGGTGACGCATCGGTCCAGGGGAAACCGAACGGCATGCGGTCCGGGTCGTGGATGCCATCAAGAGCGGCCTGTGCCAGGGCCGGGAGGTCCTGGTCCCGCACCGGACGCAACACCAGCCGCGGGGTTCGGAGTTCGAGTCCGAACAGCGGCCACAGCTTCTCCAGTTCCATACCGGGACGCTACCTGCGCCGGTCACTGCAGCAAGGCGTGTTACGCGCCCGGCCGCTGAGTAGCGCCCCTTGGATCTGTTCTCTCGCCGCGCCCGGTGACCGATCGATTGTTGGGATCAGGCGAGGCGCTTTCCAGATCATTCTCAGGGCTGGGCCATCGACTCGGTGAAAGCCGTGATCGCGCGGTCGGTGCGCGTCTGATCCGAGGTCGCGAGGAGGTCCAAGAGAGCACCTCGGAGAACAGCGAGTGCGACTGTCGCTTCGGCCCGCGACCCGGGGTTTCCCCGGTCCAGGAGCGTGAGCCAGTCGTTCACGGTCTGCTCGGCGAACCCGCCCCACGGACCGTCGGGATCGACCAGCGACCGACTGTACGACTCAACCCACAGCCGAAGGACCGGCCGGTGCGCTTCGGCGGAGAGCCAACGCCAGAGCGCCAGCGTCGTGGTCGCCAAGTCGGCGTCAGCAGGAGCAGCCGAGCGGAGTGCATCGAGTTCCTCGCGACGAGCACGCGCCAGGATCGCACGGATCAGACCGTCCTTGTTCCCGAACAGGAACATCAGCACCCGCGTACTCGATCCGATCGCAGCAGCCAACGGGCGCAGGGACGTGGCTGCGAGGCCGTGCTCGAGCACGTACACGTACGCGGCATCCAGGAGCTCCTGCTCACGCGGGGACGGGTTTCGCGGTCGCTCGGTCACTCGAGTAGCGTACCGTTGCACTGACACACTTGTGTCAGTGGAACGATCCGCCGTGAATGCGTCGGCGGAGGAAGCGAGCATCGCGATGCGTACGGCGATCAACCACACCGTGACGATCCGGGCTGCGAGCGAGCCCGGCGACCTCGGGTGGATCGTCCAGGCCCACGGTGAGGTCTACGCCGCCCAGTTCGGCTAGGGTGTTGAGTTCGAGGCCTTCGTCGCGCAGATCGTCGGAGCCCACGGCGCCGCCGTGAACCCACAACGGGAGACGACGCTGATCGCTGAAGTCGACGACGAACGGGTGGGATCCGTCATGGTCGCGCCGTCCGCTGAGGAGGAGACGGCGCAGCTGCGCGTCCTGCTCGTGTCTCCCGGTGCCCGCGGACTCGGTGTCGCGACCCGGCTCATCGACGAAGCCCTCGCGTTCGCTCTGAGGGCCGGGTACCGGAGACTCACCCTCTGGACGTCGTCCAACCTGACGGCTGCGCGGCGACGCTACGAGCAGGCAGGCTTCCATCTGGAGTCGGAGACCCCGGCGCTGCTCTTCGGCACCGCCGTCGACGAGCAGACCTGGGCTCTCGAGCTCTGAACACGACCAGATCGGAGAAGGATCATGCACGCAGTCCTCGAGTACACCTACGTCGACGACTACCTGGAGCGTCGCGACGCGTTCCGCCAGCAACACCTCACTGCAGCGTGGGCTGCGGCGGAGCGTGGTGAGCTCCTCCTCGGCGGAGCCGTCGGTACCGGCGACGGACCATTCAGTGCCCTCATCGTGTTCACCGGGGACGGCGCCCTCGAGCGCGCTCGCGCCTTCGCGGAGACCGACCCGTACGTCACCGGCGGACTCGTCGAAGCATGGACTGCGAAGCCCTGGACCACCGTCGTCGGAGCCGCAGCCTCCACCCCCGTTCGGCCAGATTGACCAAGGCGCGGGCGGGCGGGGCCCGTATCGGTTCACCATCGGCTATCGAGACCGTAGTAGCGCTGACCGCGTCGTCCGATATCCGCCAGAAATGGACCCACGGCTCGGATGAACTGAGCAGGTGAATAACAGAACCACGCAGGCCGCCGCCTTCCACACGCTCCACCAGAACCCCGCACACCCGCTCCTTCTCGCCAACGCCTGGGACGTAGCAAGCGCCCGACTTGTCGAGAGCGCGGGTGCGCGAGCCATCGCTACCACCAGCGCAGGTGTCGCGTGGTCGCTCGGTCATGCGGACGGTAACGCGCTCGGGCGCGATGAGGCCGTCGCGGCCCTCTCTCGGATCGCTGACGCGGTGACCGTGCCGATTACCGCTGACATCGAAGCCGGCTACGCCGATGACGCAGCCGGCGTGGAGCACACGGTCGACGCAGTTCTCGAGGCCGGCGCGGTCGGCATCAACATCGAGGACGGCGCACTGCCCCCAGCCGAGCTGACAGCTCGTATCGGCGCGGCTCGACGTGCAGCGGATCGTGCCGGGGTGCCGATGTTCATCAACGCGCGGACGGACGTGTACCTCGCCGGCCTGGTCGCGCCGGAGCAGCGCCTCGCTGAGACCCTCCATCGGGCGCACCGGTACCTCGAAGCAGGAGCAGATGGTGTCTTCGTACCTGGAGTTGGCGACGCCGACACGATCAGGGCGCTGGCTGGGGCGATCGACGGCCCGCTGAACGTGATGGTCGGTCCCGGCTCCCCGAACACCGCGCAGCTCTCAGAACTCGGAGTGGCCCGCGTGAGCGTCGGCTCGGGCATGGCACAGGCCGCGTACGAGATTGCTCGATCGGCCGCTACCGAGCTGCTGACTGCTGGCACGTATGGGACCTTGGCGTCGGCCGTCGACTACGGCGAGCTGAACTCGCTGTTCTGACGAGGCCAGCGACTCGCGCCTGGCGGGCATTCGAAGGAAGAGGCCCAGCGTCGACTGACGTTGGTCGTCTTCGCTCGTCGAATGTCTGCCTCGGCCGGTCCGAAGGTGGATGGTGAAGGTCTCGGTGGCCGATCGGCAACCGGACGCAACGGCTGGCCGTGCTGGCAGTCACGGCCGTCTATCCACTTAGCTGATCGAGTGAGGGGGAACGTCTTCGGGTGCTGCTCCGACGTACCTCGCGAGTGCGCCGAGGTTGTCTCCGTGCTGCCAGCGGTGGGCAGCGAGTCCAAGGTGCTTCGCCGCCACGACGTTCGCGTAGGTGTCATCGATGAAGATCACTTCGCCCGGTTCGACCTGTAGGTCAGCGAGCACGTACTCGAAGTACCGCGCGGAGGGCTTTCCTGCTCCGAGGTTGCACGAGTAGTAGCTGCGGTCGAACCGCCCATCGAAGGCGAGCGTGGTGCCCATGAAGCGGGCGCGGCCAGGGTCCTGGTTCGTTGTGAGAGCGACGCGACGTCCTATGGAGCGCCAGCTGTCCACGAGTTCGAACACGTCCTCGTGCAGGTGAATGCTCTCCCGCAGCCGCACATAGACCTCTCGGGGATCGGCGTCGGAGCCGACCGCTTGTAGGAAGTCGCCCAGCACGGGGAGCACTTCCTGTCGTCCGGTGATCACCGGACCGTCGCTGCGGAACGTGTCAGCTAGCCAAGCCTCGGCCGCGTCTCCTGCGACCTGTTCGAGCGCGGTAACGAAGGGCTGCTCGGGAGACTGTAGGACGCCGTCGGCGTCGAGCAGGATCCACTTGTATCCTGCACTCCGCGTGGTCGAGTTCATCGGCCGAGGCTATCGACCCCACCCAGTACCGGCAGGGGATCCCTCAACGGTCTCCTTGCCCGAATGCCCCGACATCTCTGCGTGTACCTGCGAGACTCGCAGGATGGACCTCGACGAGCTCGGTCAAAGGATCTGCATTGTGGGGCCGTCCAACAGTGGCAAGTCGACCCTTGCGGCTGCTGTCGGCCGAGCCCGCTCGCTGCCGGTCGTGCACCTCGACCAGTACCGACACCTACCCGGAACAGACTGGTTCGAGCGACCGGACCTTGATTTCGAATACATGCACAACGAAGCGATGAGCACCGATCAGTGGGTCATCGAGGGCAACTATTCGCGTTGGTTGCCAGACCGGTTGCGGCGAGCAACCGGTCTAGTGCTCCTGGATGTCTCGACCGCCGTCGGCATCGTCCGCTACTTTCACCGCACCCTCTTCGAGCCCGACCGCGCCGGACGCTTGGAAGGCACTCGTGACCGTGTCCGCGTCGACATGCTGCGCTTCATGCTCGGGCCCGCTAGGAGGAATCGGCTCCGTTATCGGCATGCCTTCGACGAGTTCGAAGGGCCGAAGGTGTTTCTGCCGGACCGCGCTGCCTTGGAGAGCTTCTACCGCCGCAACCGACTGGCCCGTCGAAGCCGATGACCGTGTCCGATAGCCGATAGCCGATAGCCGATAGCCGATCGTCAACCGGTCGGTTCGCAGTCCGCAGAGCATGTGGATCATCGGCGGCAGTCATGAATCTGGCGGGTCGAGCCGGTGAGGCCGCGGCGAGGGCTAGGAGCTTTGAACCCGTAGGTGTAGCTGCGCTGTGTGCCCGTCGACCCTAAAGACAGTTCGGTAGCCGGCCGCTCCATCGGTCCTCACCACTGTCATCTGAGGACGTAGGTGCGGGGAGATGAGATCGGCGAGGAGTCTGCGGAAGGTGCGCTCTGATCGGTCGGCGGTGAACATTTCGACGCTCAGGACGTCGGGGTGCGTCCGCCAGAGGTCGATACTGCGGACTTCGTCCATCCCGAGCGCCCCTAAACGGCGTATCAGCGGGCTGATGAGCGCGTCGATCCTTCTGTCGCGATGTTCCAGTTCGCCGAGTTCGGCAGCGGAAAGGGTATGGCCGGTTCGGTCTGCCTGCAAGTCCTCCTCCGGGTCGTGGACGGCGCATGCGTCCTCGAACGCGGCGACGTCGACACCGTGGACTCGGACAGCGCACTGCTCGTGAAGTAGGAAGAATTCAACGGTATCGGGTTGGGTTCGGATGCTGCGGTACCGCAGGCCAGGATGACCGTTGGCCAGGACACGGTCCTCGGGGTACCAGGTGGGCAGGGCACCGACCAGGCCGCGGAGGAACCCATCCGAGTGCTTGGTGAGCCACACCTCGAGCGCATGCTCGGTGGGTAGCAGGCGGTGGATCCGGTAGTCATCCGGATATCCGCCGACGGCGTGCAGGTAGCCGAGGCCGTGGAACACAGCACCCTCAAGGCGGCTCTGCGCGTCGGACGGTGCAGGCACTACGACGTCGTCGGAACCGACGGCGAGCACGTGACTCCGTGCGAGGTGGTAGGGCTCGTGCAGCAGTCGCGAGCGGAGGAGGGCACGGCGCTGAAGACGGGCGTGTGTAGACATGGTGCTCCGAGACGCTCCGACCAGCGTGCTTCTTCGGAGGTCGACACCTCAGGGGATTCGACGTGGGACGTGCCCAGCTGCGTCCGAGACGGCTTCGCCGGTCGCGCATCGGTCGGGACGCGCGAGGCCTGGCGGCTGGCCGCCGCGGTAAGGCTACGGCGCGAAGATCAGGCGCCGCAACCATGTCTGCACCTCCTGCGTCGCTTCCACCCCTGCCCAAACATTCCGATAAGAACCGTTATCGGAACTGACCCGGTAGCCGTGCGTAGGCTCCAACCACACGACGAGGAGGCTCCGATGGCGGTTGAGGTAACAGTGGGTGGCGGTCCGACGCTGGAGGCGCGGGATCGGATGCGGCAGCAGGAGTTGCCTTTGCAGGAGCGGTTCACGCCCGACTTCACCGACCACGACGCCGCCGACGGGCAACCCCAGGACGGGTCCGGGATCGCATGGTTCTGGGAGCAGTTCGGGAAGGCGTTCACTGACATCGACAGGGAAGACGTCGAGACGATCGTGACACCGACGAAGGTGATCACGATCTCCACCCTCGCCGGCACGCACACGGGGGAGTGGATGGGGCACGCACCGACCGGGCGCCGGTTCACCGGGATCCGCAACGTGCAGGTCATCGGCTTCCGCGACGGCCGCGCCGCGGAGCGATGGGGGAGCACCGACCAGCTCGGCATCCTGCAGCAACTCGGCCTCGCCTGACGTGACCGACCAGCAGTCCGTGACCTCCGCAGCCACCGTCAGCAGGAGGTCGATGACGGCGGAGCAGCGTGCTGCTGCGGAACGCTCCCGCACCGCGTCCGCGCGACTCCGAATCGCCGCCGGCGATGGCGCCCCCGCCGGGTCAGCTGCGGTGACGGTGCCAGTGGGCGCAACGCCGCAGGTGTTCGCGGAAGCGTCCCTGTCGGAGAACACGGTTCGCGCGTATCGGTCGGACCTTCGGCAGTTCGCCCGGTGGCGTGCCGGGTTCCTCGACCACGAGATCTCCGAACCGCACGAGCTCGAGCAGATCACCACCGCACCGGTCGACCCGACCGAGGTCGCGGCATTCCTCGCGGACAAGGCCAACGCCGTCCTCCCTAATGGTGGGCAGCGGTACGCACCCGGCACGATCAGCCGGTACGTTGCCGCGATCGACTGGGAACACGCCCGCCGCGGCCACACCCCACCCGGCTCCACGCCGATCGTCCGTGACGTGTTGAAGGGGATCCGGCGCACCCGGTCCGTGCCGGTGCGGCGCGCGAAGCCCATGACGTTGAAGGCGCTGCAGACGACGCTGCTGAAGATCGACGTCGCCGACCCGCAGACCGGCGCGCTCGGAACCCGCGATCAGGCGCTGTTGCTGTTCGGCTTCGTCGGAGCGTTCCGCGAATCCGAACTCACCGCCCTCACCGTCGCCGACCTCCGCCTCGTCGACGGCGAAGGCGTCTACGCCCGCGTGCGGAAGTCGAAAACCGACCAGGACGGCCTCGGTCGGATCAAAGTGCTGCAGCAAGGCGCGAACCCGGTCACCTGCGCCCCCTGCGCCTACGTCCGACTGTCCCGGCTGATGGCCGCGCAGGACGCCCGCGGGGAAGCGGGCCTCTTCGCCACGCTCACTGGTGCGAGCCTCGCTATGCACGTCTGCACCGACGGGCTCGGCACCGACCGGTTGCCGGCGTTGATGCCGTTCTTCCGCGCAGTGTCGAAGTGGGGCCTGTTCCGCGACGCCGGGATCAGCCCGACCGCCGTCGGGAAAGCCGTCGCCCGCCGCGCGCACGCGGCCGGGCTCGGGGCGGACGGCTGGTCCGGGCACTCCCTCCGTGCCGGATTCGTCACCGAAGCACGCAACGCCGGCGCAACGGACATAGAGATCATGAACCAGACCCACCACACCAACGCCGCCACCCTGCAGATCTACGACCGCGAATACGCACCCCTGGTCCGCAACGCCGTCACCCGGATGCGCTTGTGACCCCCCAAACCTCCCCCAAACCAGACCCCAAACTCGCGCCCGACAGCAGGGCCCTGCTCGAGGCGCACTGGGGTCGGTTCGTCGCCTGGTGTGAGGCGGCAGGTCACGAGTCGCTCCCTGCGACGGCAGCAACGATCGAGCAGTTCCTGACGCTGTTCCCCGGCGCCACCTCGACGCAGCGACTCCGCCGGCATGCGATCCGCGCACACCACCTCGCAGCTGGTCTCCCCGTCCCGATACCTACCGTGGCGGCCCGGGTGTGGCCACGACCAGAAGCCCCTGGCTCCGATCAGGTGGCCGTGGGTGAGGTGCTCGCGGCAATCCCCAAGTACCGATACCCGATCGGGCTCCGCGGCCGCCGCGACGCCTTCCTCATCGTTCTCCTCGGAGTCCTTCATCTGACCCGCGAGCAGGCCCGCACCATCGCACCTGACGATGTCGCGGTGACGAGCATCGTCCGGATCCGCGGCCACGTCGTCCCGCCCTCCGACGATCCGGCGTCCTGCGGGGCGTGCGCGGTGACTCGGTGGCTGCGCATCGTCGGACCGGTCTGGACGGGGTTCCGCGGCGACGTCATCCGACTGCTGGACCCGACGAAGGGGAACCTGGATCGGCACGACTGCGAGCAGCCGGTGCCGGGGGAGTGGCGCCGGGCGGAGCAGCTGCTGTTGCCGTTAGACGTTCACGGATGGGCGCGTACCGGGGTGAGCCTGTCGGGTCGGTCCATGACGAGCATCATCCCGAGTCGACGTGCAGCAGTCGCAGACGGCCCGATTGTGGAGACCCTCGGAGTGGTTGCGCGGCGGCCGTCACGGTTCGACGCCTTGACACTGCAGGAGACGTATACCGAGCTCGGCAGCACCGACGCCGCCGTCGACGACGCGCTCACTCGACTCGCGGTTATCTTGAACGACGCTCAAGCGCTCGGCGTTGACCTGGAACAGGCCGCTACTCCACGCAAGCATCAGATAGCAGCTGATAGCGACCACTAGCTTTCCTGATTACCGAACCGACCGCTGGGCTGCTGGAGGGACCAGGTTGCGACGCGCGCGAGGCGCGGACGAACTCGTCCGCGCCTCGCACTGATCGTCAGACGCAGCGCTGGCAGCGGGGCCATCCGTTCGTCCCGGAGCGCTTGTTGCGGTCGGGGATCTGCTTACCCACGGGGCAGTTGCTGTCGTCGTGGTGAACGTCGGGGTCTGACTGGTTGATCGAGTGGTACGCGGCGACTCGCATGATCGGCTCCTTTGCCATCAGCGCTCACGGACGTGAGCATTACCCACACCTTAGGAGCGAGCGCCGACATTCTGGACCCGTTGGTGCGACAACGCGACGGGACGGACGCTGCCGTTGGAGAGTGGGCCAACGTCACCTGTAGAACTTGGCGACACCTCCGTGATGTGAGCAGGCTCCCTGGTGGTGGGCGGCGTAGGAAAGCGTCCCGTCATTGCAGAGGGCGGTCGCGCCACCACCATCGACCGGTGCCGGTGCCGGTGCCGGTGCCGGTGCCGGTGCGGCTGGGGCGACGTACGTTCCGATCGTGGTCACCTGAGCGACGGGTTGCGTCGTGACCGTCTCGCTGACCTGCTGACGACTGGTCTCAACGCCGTCCGTGAAGGTGACGCGGAACGTCGTCGTCCGCACACCGTCCATACCGGGCGTGGTGACGGTCGAGGTGCCCTTCGCGAGGCTGGTGCTTTCAACCGTGGTCGACTCGAACGGGATCGGCGTCGTCTCGGTGACGTCCTTCGTTGTGACGATCGGTGTCGGTGTCGGTGTCGGTGTCGGTGTGTTGTGCGGCGCTGTGGTTGCTGCAGGAGAAGACGAAACGATCGGTGTCGGGTCGACCGCGGAGGCCGGTGCTGCTGGGTGGGTGGCGCCGAAGGCCGATCCGGATCCGAGGAGCACCACCAGGGCGAGTCCTGCCCCGAGGGCAGCGGCGGAGCGCTTCCGCGGGAGGCGGAGCCAAGTGGTGCGACGGAACAGCAGCCCGTAGAGCGTCGTGAGGAGCACCACGAGGGCAGCCATCACCAGCATCGACCAGACACCACCCGACGCCAGCCCAAGGAGCGCAACCAGCAGCGTGCCGACCAATCCGACCCACGTCGACGGGGCGATCTTCTTCCGAGGGGCGCCTTGTGAAGGCCCATGGACGCGGGGGAGGGGTGGCATGATGCTCCTAATTACTGAGGACTGCCCAAGTCTGCGTGAGCTCTCACCGCATCACCTCATCCCAGTTCGAGGGGTGGCGGGTACCTCGCGCCGAAGCTGCGCGTGACGCGGACAAGCCTGCCGGCAGGACGAGACACTGACGAGACGGGATGAAACATGGGGATCACGATCCGGCGAAGCGTGAAGGCGGGGCCGCTTCGGTTCAACCTGTCGAAGTCCGGACTCGGAGTCAGCGCGGGCATTCCGGGACTCCGAGTGGGCACAGGGCCTCGCGGGAACTACGTGCGCGTCGGGCCGGGTGGTGCCACGTATTTGTCCTCCTCAGGATCACGAGCGCCGCACATTGCACCGCCACATCCGCGGATGCTGCAGAGCCCCGCCGTGGTGGACATGACCGACGTCAGCGGTCTGACAGCGCTCGATCTGCGTCCGACCGGCGGGGACGACATCGTCCAGCAGCTCAACACAGCAGCACGCCGCCCCCGATGGGGCTGGATCGCCGCAATCACCGCCTTCATCGTCGGAGCAGCGCTGCTGCCCTGGGGCCTCATCGTCTGGGCGGTCGCAATACCGGGATGCTGGTGGTTCTTCCTCCGCGACGCACTGCAGAAGAACGTTGTCCTGCTGTACGACCTCGAGGACGCTAGCGCTGTATGGTTCGACCGATTCAGCACAGCGTGGAGCGCCGCTGTCGCAAGCGACCGGCTCTGGCGCACCATCGAATCCGGCCGCGTCCAGACAACCTACCAGCACAAAGCGAACGCCGGCGTCGGCGCGCTCGTGCGTCGGATCTCTGCCACGGCGCGGATCCAGCAACCCAAGGGTCTCGCAACCAACGTCGACATCCCGACTCTGCGCGCCGGCAAGGACGCTCTGTACTTCCTGCCTGATCGCCTCCTGGTCTGCTCCGGCAAGCACTACTCAGACGTTTCCTACCGGCACCTCGCCGTGCGCCGATCCGTGACACGGTTCGTCGAACAACCGGGCCAGGTTCCCAAGGACACGCAGCTCGTCGACCAGACCTGGCAGTACGTCAACGTCAAGGGAGGGCCTGACCGCCGCTTCAAGAACAACCCGGTGCTACCAGTCGTCCAGTACGGACAGCTCGAAATCACCACATCGCAGGGCCTTGCCTGGAGCGTGCAATCGTCGCGAGCCTCAGCGCTCGATGACGTAGGCGCACTGCTGCTGAACCTGCCAGCGTGAGGTCGCTGCGAGCGTTGCACCATCGCTAGCCCCGTGCACGCATCCGTCGCAGTAGAACGCCCTGCCACCCCAGAAATACGGGATACGGCCGCCCAGAAGGCGTTCCGCTAGGGCATACCTTGAAGCGATAGACGGATTGTCGTCGCGATAGTGGCGCTGCGCGGCGTCGGCGCGTCACTGTGGGGGACGCTCGCGCCCGGCGCACTCGATACAGTTGCATCGAGCATGCCTCACGGATGAGGCGGGAGAGGACCATCGTGCCGACTGTAGAACCACTGACTCTTCAGCAGACGATGCTGCATGAGATCCCTCGCGGTCGCCGGCAGGACAAGGGCGGGGCTGAGCCGTTGTATTCCTCAGCTCCGACGCCACTAAACCCCGCGACGGATCGTTTCATTCGGGAAGAGATGCTGCAGCCAGCATTCGCGTTCGCACGAGAGATTGTCGCAACCGACAAGTACGGCAGCCCGGTACCAAATCTGGTGCGAGCTGCACTTGAGAATCCTAACCTCCTTGCTGACAACTCGAAGCAAATCGCCGACTGGATGCATCGCAAGCAGACAAATGGTAGCTCTGCTGGCGTATTTCTGGCAGCCCTCGCTAAAGCTAGTACCGGTGATCGTTTCGTCATTCTGAAGGCTGAGCACCAGGAAGGCGTCCGCTTGAACCACGAGACGAACGGCGAGAACGTTGTTTTTGAGGTAGAACATCTCACTGAACTCATCATGGGGCAAAACTCTCGAGTGTATAAAATCGGACTATTCTGGATTGATGCTCAGGATCAGCTTGTTGGCCTAATGGTGGACAAGCAGAACGGCGTTTCTTTTGCAGACTACTTCCTACAGCAATTTCTTGGATGTGAACTAAAGCATCGAGCGGAAGTGCAGACGGAAGAGTTCGTCAAGGCCGTCACCAAGTTCATCAACACGCCTGGAATGCCGGAAGAGAAGCGTGCGCGGTATGCGACGGCGGCCGTGGCCGTGCTTGAAAGTCCTTCTGCTCAATTAACACCGAGTTCCTTCATTTCAGAATTCCTGGATGCCGAGGACCGAGATGACTTCTCCCAGAGCCTCCCAAGTCAAATTCGTTCGTCGACATTTGCGAAAGACACTCGGTTGGTGCGAAGCCAAATTGGGGGATTGAAAGTGAAGACTTCGTCAGGCGTAACGATCACTGCCTCTAGCGAGGCCATGCAGAATGGAACTGTGGTTGTTGACCCGACTTCGGAGGACGGTCCCCGAATCATTGTGAAGGGCGAGGCGGACTCCTACCGCCTGTCACGTCCGCCAGTCTGATGGCGGACCCCGAGGACCTCGGATCGCGCTACCGAGATGCGAGGCCGTCACTGGATGAGGCGCTCGTGACGTACGAGCGCGACCTCAAGGAGGTCGTGTCACCGCTTCTGAGTGACTACGTGGTATCGGGGCGGGTGAAGACAGCACGCAGCCTCATTCGGAAGGCGCGTGCGGACCCGTCGAACCCCCGTTCTTGGACCTCTATCCAGGACAAGATTGGCCTGAGAATCGTCTGCTCGACGAATGAGGACGTTCGCTCCGCAGACGGGCTCATACAGCGAGGTCCGTGGCGCATCGTTGAACGCACCGTAAAGCGAGGCAAGCATGACCAGCTGTTTTATCCCGGTATCCACTTTATTTTGTCGGCGGCGAGTGTTGTTGATGACAAGGAAGAACTGATCCTGGCTGAGGTGCAGCTACGAACTCGTGCCCAGGATGCATGGTCAGTGGTGTCGCATAAGCTGCTGTACAAAGGGCTTGTAAAACCTCCCGGCAAGATGCGGCGAGTAATCGACAGGCTTACCGTTCTAGTGGAACTGTTTGATGACGAGGTCCAGCGGATGATTCGTAAGAGGAGGAAACTGCCTATGTACAGGCCGGCGCTCGCTCTCGAAGCGCTGGAACAGGAGTACGAGGATCTGAGCGGGGAGGTCACGCCCCCGTCCGTGGACGTAGTCTTGATGAATCTCCTATTGAGTGCCTATCCTTCGGACGCTGACCCCGTGGAGGATCTGGTGCACAAATTCTGTGAGTCAAATAGGTCCAGGATTAGTCTGTTGCTGAAGCAGCGTGCTCCTGAGGCTGCAGATTATGTGGACTCCCGCGACTGGCTTTACTCGCAGCCCGAAATTCTTGCTGTCCTCGAACGAGCGGAATCCAAGCCATATCTGCTTGCCAACGCAATCGCCAACACCGACTTCGAAGATGTGATCAGAAAATCCTGCGTGAGCGCGGGTGTTGTCTTGCCTCAGGGTGCCTGACTCTTGAGCGGCCGGTTGTCTTGACCTGACATAAGAGACCGCTATCGGCGCTTTAACGAGAACGGCCGGACTGTCAGTGTCGTGACGGTCCGGCCGGAGCTCCGGGCAAGCGGTGCTCGAGTGGAGCGTAGCCCGGAGGAGTGCGTTTCGGCCTAGTGTGCAGCTTCGTACGCGTCTCGAACGCCCCGGCCGTTCCGGCCATGGTTCGTGACATCGTGATCGTCGCAGCGACCCCACTCGCGTCGTCGGTTGCGGCGAACGCGCGATCGAAGGCAACGAGGGTGAGCGCGACGAGCGTTCCCTCGGAGGCGGCGCCGTCGCCGTGCTCGAGGGCAAGCGAGCTTGGAAGGCTCTCACATGAAAGCATTGCAACTGATGCATACAACGGGTGTACTGAGACCACACCATCGCTACACCCACACCAGGAGGACCCCCATGGCAGCCACTGAGACGCACGCTGAGCACACCGTGGCCGAGCACCAGCACGCAGCTGACTGCGGCCACGAAGCCGTCCAGCACGATGACCACGTCGACTATCTGCACGACGGCCACAAGCACGCCGAGCACGACGGCCACTACGACGAGCACTGAGCTCGCTTCAGCAGCGGCGCTCTCCCGGACGGGAGAGCGCCGCTGCTGTTGCAACGCATGTCCAAGTACTAATGTTTCCGTGTGACACCCCGAGCGAACCTCGAACCTGCAGCTGAGCTCTTCAAGGTGTTGTCGTCGGCATCGCGTCTGCACTTGTTGTGCTTACTCAGCGAGCAACCCACGTCGGTTGGGAACCTCGCGGATGCAGCTCAGCTCTCACAACCCCTCGTGTCACAGCACCTGCGAACCCTCCGCACCGCCGGGCTTGTCACGGTGGCCCGGCACGGGCGCGAAGCGGAATACTCCCTCGCTGACGCGCACGTCGCGCACATCGTCGCCGACGCCGTGACGCACACCCTCGAGGATCAGGCTCCTCACTCGTAACTGGGCTCGTGGACTGCTGCTCTGCCGGCAGCAGCAGCGGCCGCCGGCTCCCGACGGGGGCAGCCGTTATCGCTCACGCCGGGACGTTGATCGGGCACTGCTCAGTGGGTACGACTGGGTGGAAATGCTTCGTTGAACAGTGCTTCAAGCTGTGGTGTGCTGACTCCTGTTTCACCGCATCCGGTGACGGCGCCGTTGGAAAGTGCGACGAGATATGTCTTCCCATCAATGAACAGCGTGTCGGATCCGGTGGTGTCGTCCGGGATCTGGGTGAGCCTTTGCGTAGTACCTGGTGTGCCGGCGTAGACCTTCGAGACCTGCAGGGTTGCGGTGTCCCCGTCGAGCCGGGTGACGGTTCCTTCGAACGCGGTATCGTTCGCGCGGATCTGGTCGACGCTCAGCGTGGGGCACGCGGAAGGTGGGGTTTGCATCACTCCTGATCCGGTGTGCTCACCGGCTGGAGTCGTCACTGGGGTGAGAATCGCGAACGCGGCGGCGGCCGCAGCGAGCGTGGTCGTGGCCCCGCCGAGGAGCAGCCATCTGGGGCGGGTCGTCCGCGGACGACGCCGGCCGGTGGACGTGAGCGATTCGCCGCGTTCAGCGGCCGCGACGAGGCGACGGATGCGCGTGTCGTCGAGACGGGACGGGTGACGGTGAGGATCGGTGCGGCGAAGCGCAGCGCGCAGTTCGTCATCGTCGCGGATGTCCATCACACCGCTCCTTCCGTGGTGGTGCGCTGCGCGGGATCGATCTCCATCGACTCGAGGCGTGTGCGGAGGCGTTTCTTCGCCCGATGCAGCCGAATGGTTGCTGCGTTAACGGTAATCGTCAGCACGCTGGCGATCTGTGCTGGAGTGAGTTCTTCCCACGCCCAGAGCCGCAGGATCTCTGCGTCGGCGGGCCGGAGGCTTGTCAGCGCCTTCGACACCCGGTCATCGTCCTCGCCGGCGGAGTGCGTGTACGCGACCACCGGCGGATCAACGGTGGTGATCCGATTGACGAGCCGGTGCCGACGACGGGCAGCCCGCTCAGCGTCTCGGAGGCAGTTCCGCGCGGTCGTATAGAGCCACGGCAGCGGTTCGGACGGGATCACGTCGAAGCGGCGCCACACGACGAGCATCGTTTCCGCGAACACGTCATCCGCAGTGTCCGCATCGGTTCGACGGCGCAGGAACCGCAGCACCGCATCGCCGTGGGTCCGCACGAACACCTCGTACGCAACGGTTCGGCCAGGCGGGTGCACATGCAACATCATGGCCGACCCCCGGCCCAACCTTTCACCGGCCCGTGTCCAAGAAACTTCGCACCGTGTGAAAGCCCCCGAGAGGTACCGGCCATGTAGGTGACGACGGGCTGGAACACCAGCCCACTCGTCCTCAGCTCCGGACACGGAAAGGATCACCATGCCTCTACGGACAACCGCCCTCCTCACCGCTGCCGCGGCCACGATCGTCATCGTCGGAGGTGGCGCGAGCGCCGCGATCGCGTCGTCTCGATTCGACGAAGCGCTCCACCGCCACGGGAACGAACACGCAGACGTGCACACCACTCCCGATGTTTCTCGCACACACGAGCTCGGCGGCGTACCGGCTCCGCTGTTCCGCACGAAAGAGCAGCTCGAAGCCGGATCAGTGATCGTCCGCACCGGTGACGTTCTCATCGTGAGTAGTCCCGACGGAACCCAGTGGACGGGCGGATCGGCCGTCCCGGCGATCGCCCAGTTCCGCGCCGCTCAATTTTCCGATGGTGTCGATTTCAACGCCGGGTTCACCTTCACCAAGCCCGGGACCACGACCGCATGGGTTACTGACCGGTACGGCCACCGCACCACCTTCACCGTGACTGTGACCGACCGATGACCAACCGGCAGCCCGCCGCCACAGCCGGGGTTCAAGTCGCGGTTGCCTTGGCGGTGGTCGCTGTCACCGCTGCCACGTTGCTGCTCCTCGCTGCCCGCCCCGCGCACGCCGACGGGGCCGGGCCGTGCGCCGCGATGTTATCCGACCACGCCGAGACGATCTGCCATGTCATCGTGCACGTCTTCATGACCCCACCCCACCAGACCCTCACCTGACCACCCCGCTCCTGACCCCCCGCTCCACCGACGCTCTCGCGCCCCAAGCAGACAGGACCCCTCATGCGTTCCCCCCGCACGACCACAACCATCGCCGCGCTCCTTGTCGGAGCGGCCGCGGTCACGACCCTTGCCGGCTGCTCGATGCAGCCGCAGACCGTTGACCTGTCCAAGGCATGCGCCAGCATCGCGAAGGTCGATGGAAAGCTCGCCTGCACGGCGGCGTACACCACCGGCAAGGCTCTCCGTCTGCCCACCAGCGGTGCGGTGGTTGGCGCTGTCGGGCGCGACGGGAAGGCATTCCTGAGCGCTGACGGGAAGAAGCTGTCCATGAACAGCGCCGTGTCGAAGCAGATTTCAGAGAAAAATGCCTACGCGACCACCGTGTACGAAGCTGACGTTGTCGGATCCACAGTCACCGGTGTTCGTGCAGTGCTCAGCATCCCGAACTCCGTGATCCTCAGCAGCGTCTTCGGCGGCAAGATCCTCGCCGGCACTATCTCCCCCTACCGCGGATCCGGCCTCGGGTATGACGAACACGACACCCTCCCGGTCGCGATCCAGTTCGAGAAGCACACCGACGGCGACACCCTCACGGGCACGATCGTCAACGCGAACCACGCCACCCGCTTCGCTAACGGCACATGCATGCCCGCCCTATCAACCTATGGTGCGGAGAACCCCCTACGAGGCGGTTTCACGCCGCACGTCAGCATCGACCGCCAACCCTCGATGCACGCCGCGTTCGATGACGAACTCGAGCTCGCATGGGCATCCTCATCAAGCGGGATGGGACACGAGTTTTTCCCGTCCGTCGCGACCCTCATGGGGGCCGACCCCATTGGCGCCGTGTGGGAGGTCACCCAACACGGCACTCCGTCCGCCGGCCCGGGTCTCGATCTCAAAGTCACCACCGACGCCCTTACTCAAGCCGCATCCTGCGCATAACCGCCCACACGGTTCGACCCCATGTGGGCGCCCATCCACGAAATTGAGCGTCTACGGCCCCAGTGCGCGGGTAGACCGGTGCGATGAGCAATGGGGCCGGTTAGACAGGTTGGTGTGGTGCTGGCAGTCGCACCCGACCGGTGGCGACCGCCTCGGTCGCGCCGGGACGACCAGCACCACACCCAGTCCTCTTCACGAACGATGCTTGCTGTCTGGCTTCCGGTTTTGGAGGGTGGAGTCGGGCGAGCAGCACGGCATTCGGGTTGCCACGCTGCTCGCCCGCCTTCTGCTTGGCCAGATGGCACCAGGCCGTACCACCAGAAAATCCCGGGCGCCTCCGCCGCATATCTTGGCGCAACCGAACAGCCGCCCCCCGAGGGGAAAGCGGCCGTCCTATCGTCGTAGATCCTCAGTGTGCGGCGTCGTACGCGTCGCGCACTGCCTGACTGATGCGGCCGCGGCTCGAGACCTCATGTCCGTTCGCGTTTGCCCACTCGCGGATCTTCGCGAGCTCGTCGGAGTTGCCTCGCTTGGCTGTGCTGCCGGCGCTGGTGCGCGCTTGACGGCCGCTGCTGACCTTTCGAGCGGCAGCAACGTAGTCGGAGAATGCCTCCCGAAGCGTCTCGGCGTTGTCGTCGGAGAGATCGATCTCGTAGTGGTTGCCATCGAACGAAAAGGACACGGTACGGCCCTTGCCCTCCTCGATGGTGTCGCCGGTCAGGTCATCGACCAGGTGCGTGGTGACTTTCTGCGCCATAGGAACGCCGCCTTTCATTCGAGGGACTGCGCTTCTACTGTGGCATAGAAATTGGATCGACCCCTGCGCCATGAGGGCGACGATCAAACCTGGTTACGAGGCAGAATGGTCGTGATGACCAACACCACGCCGATCCCGTCCGGGTACGCATCAGCCCTCGCTGAACTGAAGCAGCAGGTGAGAAATGCGCGGTTCACTGCGCAGCGGCGAGTGAACACGGAACTCGTGCGGCTGTACTGGGGAATCGGCGCCACCATCCTGCAGCGGCAGGAGGCAGAAGGGTGGGGAAGCAACGTCATCGGCCGGCTTGCATCGGATCTGCGAGCCGAGTTCCCGGACATGAAGGGCTTCTCCCGCGCGAACCTGTTCTACATGCGCCGGCGGACGCGGTCGTCCAACAGGCTGTTGGACAACTGCCCTGGGGTCACATCACCGTGCTCCTCGACCGGCTCGATGATCACCACCTCCGCGACTGGTACGCCCACGAAGCAGCGACGCATGGCTGGTCGCGCAACGTCCTCGAGCATCAGATCAAGACCAGCGCTCACGCCCGGTTGCAGGCGGCACCGACGAACTTCCCGGCAACTCTGCCGGCGGGAGACTCTGACCTCGCGCAGCAGCTCACCAAGGACCCGTACGTGTTGGACTTCCTCGCCCTCGCCCTCGACGGCGACGCGAAAGAACGCCACCTCGAGCAAGCGCTCGTCGACCGGATCATCGACACGCTCCGCGAGCTCGGTGAGGGGTTCGCGTTCGTCGGCCGGCAGGTGCACTTCGACGTCGACGGCGACGACTTCTACGTCGACCTGCTCTTCTTCCACGTCGAGCAACTCCGCTACGTCGTCATCGAGCTCAAGACCGGGAAGTTCAAGCCCGAGTATCTCGGCCAGCTCGGCTTCTACGTCGCCCTCGTCGACGACCGCCTCCGCCGCACCCAGCATGCCGACACCGTTGGTCTGCTGCTGGTCGCGGACAAGAACGACGCTGTCGTCCGCTACTCCCTCGCGGGCCAGCAGAGCCCGGTCGGGGTTGCCAGTTATGACCTACTCCCGCCCGCGGCACGTGCGGCGCTTCCTTCAGAAGCTGATCTAGTTTCCGCCTTGCGGCCAGAACCGGACACGCTCCACGGCGAAGCGTGAGCACGGCCGAGAGTTGCCCGGGTCATGCGGCGCACACAGCCGATACCCCCCTGCCGCGCGCCGGCACACCAGCGTCGTGCCCTTACCTAACTTCGTGACGAGCTCACGCCGGTGATCAGGTTCATGGATCCCGCGTACCGCTGGAGCAGCATGACGTCACCGCGCCGCCGCCGTCGCCGTTGCCGTCGCCGTTGGCGCCGCCGGCCCGAGTTCCCGATGGCTCCAGGAGCTCCTTCGCCTGCTAAATCCCGATAGACCGTGATCGCCCGCTTGTGCCGCGGTCTGGCGAAGGGACGCCTAGTAGCGCTGCAGGGGCGTTCAGACGGTAGTTGCAGGGCTCACCGTGTACATCGGTACTGGGATCAGTCGACGATCCGCCGCACGCTTTGGCAGAAGCTGGCGGCGGCGACCCTGACCAGCACCTGCCCTTGACCGGGAACAGGTTGGTCCACTTCCTGGACGGAGGCTTGATTAACGTCGAGGAGACGGAACGCTTTCACGACAGGGCTCCTTGAGACTGCCTGCGCGCGACGTCGCGCCGCAGCGAGCACTGTGTGGAGATTGCCGGGCTCACCAGATGTCCGTGCCGCGTTCAATGGCTTCGGTGCCGCGATCGGCCCACAGGCACTGCCCGACGAGGAGGCCAGCGTCGGGGCTGGCGAGGAAGCGTGCGATCGCCGCGATCTCGGACGGCTGCGAGAGCACGTCCTCTGCCTGAGGGTGCATGTCAAGCAGCATGCGGGCGTGTTCCGGCGAGTCGAGCGTGCCCCGAGTCATGGGAGTTTCGATCAGTCCCGGCGCGATCGAGTTGATCTTGATCCCTCGCCCGCCCCACTCGGGTGCGACAGCGTTCTTCCGCATCCACTTCGCCGTCGCGGTCTTCGACGCCTTGTAGTAGAACGACTGCTCCGGCTCGTCTCCGAGCGCCTCGATGCTGTCAAGGTCGTGCTCGAGCAGCTGTCGGACAAGGCCATGATCGGCGGGGTAGAGCGACATCCGTGACGAGGTGACAACGACGCGGGGCTGCGGTGAGCGGACCAGGAGATCGTGGACGCCCTCGATGACGTCGACCGATCCGAAATAGTTCACCAGGAGCGTTGCCACGCTTCCGCTGCCCAGGCCCGCCCAGGTGACGATCCCGTCGAGGGTGTCGCCGGCTGCTTCACCGATCTTCGCAACCGCCTCGGTGCGCCCCTCCCGGGTGCTCAGGTCGACAGTGACATCTCCCTCGCGGAGATCGACTCGGATGACGCGGTCGCCGTCGGCCTCGATCGCTTCCGCGGTTGCAGCGCCGAGGCCGCTCGCGGCTCCCGTGACAGCAATGGTCCGAGACATGCTTGCTCCGTTCTGCGGCACCCTCGCCGCTTTGGTTTCCTTGGGAAACCATACGCCGGTGTTACCGTCGAGTCGTGCCCACGCCGGAACCTGTTACTGAGGATCCACTCCCAGAGCTCATCACCGCATTGCGCGCCTACACCGACCTCTGGCGCTCTCGAGCTCGACAGGAAGCCTTCAACGCGACGCTCCCGATTCCGCTCGACAGCACGGAAGGGTGGATCATCTGGCGCCTCGACGCGCAGCCGCCCGCTCGCGCGATCGACATCGTCAAAGCCACCGGCATCGGTAAAGCCGGCATCTCCAAAGCCTTGCGGCGCCTGGCTGACCAGCAGCTCGTCCGGCAGGAACCAGACCCCGACGACAGCCGCGCAGCACTGGTCCACCTCACCCAGCAGGGGCAAGACGTTGCCGCGGCGATGCGCGACGCGGCAACCGCCATGGTTCGAGCGTCCGTCGACGGGTGGACCACCGAAGAACAGCGCACCCTCACCGCCCTTCTTACCCGCCTCGTGAGCGCCCAAGGCGCCTCCTGATGTGACGCTTCCCGCGTGCAGGAGAAGGATGCTGAATCGGTTGTGTGCGCAGCGCAACTATAGTGGTCCGCAACATGACCCAGCATCGACAGCAATCCGAGCGCCGCCTCTACGAAGAAGTCAGCCGCCTGTGGAACCGCCACGTGACCGTCGCTGCCATCACCGAGGGTGACGAACGATCCGACACCCTCACCCGGCTGATCTTGAAGTCGATCGCGCTGAACGGCCCGGTCCGCTCCAGCGACGCAGCACGCGACACCGGGCTCTCCCGGGCAGCGATCAGCCGCCGGATCACCGCGCTCGAGGCGAACGGATTCGTATCCGCAGACACCGATCCAGCCGACCGACGCGCGTCGCTGCTGACGCTGACCGATGAAGGACAACGCCACCTCGACGAGCTGTCCCTGAGCGGCGCCGCGACGATTCGCGAGGTCACCAACGACTTCTCCGACGAGGACCTCGAGCGCTTCGCCGAGCTCCTCGGCCGGTTCAACACCAACGCCGCCGAGCGGCTCACCGCGACCGTGAGGAGCCAGCACGCATGACCGACACCGCAGTCACCCCCCTGTCCCGCCCGTCCCTTCGCGGCCGGTACCGGTCCTGGTACGAGACGCTGCCGCCAGCGCTGCAGATGATCGGACTGCAGCTGTGGCTGCCGATCTTCTTCGTCATCGCGTTCGTGTTCTGCTACCTCTTCGCCTTCCACGCCCCGGCGTTCCACCACATCCCGGTCGCCGTCGTCGGGCAGAGCCAGATCACCGGACCGACCGCAGCAGCAATCCGCACCTCGGCCGGCGACACGGTCAACATCTCGACCATCAGCACGCTCGAGCAGGCGCGAACAGCCGTACGCGATGGCAGCATCGCTGCCGCCTACGCCCCCGACCCGAGCACAGGCCGGGCGACGATCGTGGTCGCGAGCGCGGCGAACTATCAGCTCTCCACCTTCGCCCAACAGTTCTTCGGCTCCGTCGCTACCGCGTCAAAAGCCACCGTCACCATTGACGATCTGGCGCCGCTGCCGAAGGCGGACGCGTTTGGGACGTCGTTGTTCTACCTGACGTTGCTGTGCACCATCGCCGGGTACATGGTCGCGATGTTCGTCGGGATGATGGGCGGGGGACTCCGACACTGGCAACGCTTCACCGTCATCGCCGCCGGCAGCGTCATCCTCCCGCTCGTCGCCGTCGTCCTGGTCCGGTTTGTCGTGCACGCGGTCGAGGGGCACTTCTGGATGCTGTGGCTCGTCGGCGCGTCGACGAGCTTCGCTGTGGGATGCGTCGTGAACGGGTTGGCGTACTTCCTCGGCAGGTTCGTCACCGGAGCGGCGCTGCTGGTGTTCGTGTTCGCGAACGTGCCCGCCTCCGGCGGCGCGTACGCGGCAGAGCTGCTGCCGCAGCCGTTCCAGTTCCTCCACGACTTCGTCACCGGCACCGCAACCGTCGACCTCTTCCGGCGCACTGTCTACGACGTCGGCCCCGCGTCATGGCAGGGCTGGCTGCTGCTCGGCTGCTACGCTGCCGCCGGCGTCCTGCTGGCATTGGTTGGGCGCCCGTACTTCATCGCGAAGGCCCGCCGGCACCGCAGGGCCGGGAAGCGCTCCATGATGGCCTCCGCACAGATCGCCTCACTGACCCACGCCGGCTACGTCACCCCCGTCGATGACTGGACCACGATCGGCCGCGACGCGAACGCGTCGACGCACGCCGCTGACACCGAAGCCCCGCAGACGCACGGCGGAGGCGGTGGGGTTCTCGTGCAGCAGGAGCGGCGACCCCACACGCCGCATCATGACGTGCCGAGTGTCGCGCCATCAGTCGGGAGCGGGCTCCTGATCACCGCGACAGCGTCCGCGGAATCCGGTCCGGTGGAAGTCACCGTCCATGTCAGCGGCGACGGGCCTGCGCACACGGACCGGCACACACACCGCCGACACCGGCACCCGGCCCACCGTCAACGCGACGACAGCAGCGACGCCGACCACACGGCAGAAGAAGCCGACGGCGACGCCGTGGCAGCGGAAACCGGCGTCCTCGGTTAGCCCACGCCGACGCCGGTGCGGCACGAGCGAGCGAGCTCGGGCCGGGCCGTCGCGAGGCGCTCAGTGTGCTTCGTGCCCACGCGGCGGGGCCCTCCTTCTACCGAACGCAACAGCAAACGGCCCGTCGCCTATCGGGCGAGCGGGCCGTCTGCTGCTGCCGGAGGTGCTCAGGCCGCCTGGAGGACGAACTGCACGTCGAGGTTGATGGTGACGTCGTTGCCGAGCGTGAAGCCACCGGCCTAGAGTGCGGCGTTCCAGTTCACACCGAACTCGGTGCGGTCGATCTTCGCCGTCGCCTCAGCGCCGAGCTTGACCTGGCCGTAGCCGTCGGTGGTGACGCCGCCGAACTCGGTCTTCAGGGTCACGTCCTTGGTGACGCCGCGGAGGGAGAGCTTGCCGTCGATGAGTATGTCGTCGCCGTCCTCGCGGATGCCGGTCGACACGAAGGTCATCTGCGGGTGCTCCTCGGTGAGGAAGAAGTCACCGGTGGCGAGGTGCTGGTCGCGCTGCGCCTGGTTGGTGTTGATGCTGGCGACGTCGATCGAGGCCTCGAGCTTGGTGTCGAGCGGGTTCTCGGCGGTCACGAGCGTCGCGTCGAAGCGCTCGAACGAGCCCTTGACCTTGCTGATGGCGAGGTGACGGACCGAGAAGGTGACCTCGGAGTGCGTCGGATCGATCTTCCAGGTGCCGGTCTGGTAGCCGGGGATGGCGGAGGCGGTGAGCGTCATGGTGTGTCCTTCGATCGGAAGAGGGTGGGTGCTGTCTAAGGCAGCGGGGCGCCGCATCTAGATGACGTGTCACCAAACGGGCGGTCGGCGCGGCGTATTCCCGATGTTGCGGACGCTCCGGATGTCATCCCTCACCGGGGACTCACTCCGAGACCTCGCGTTATCGCGGCGAGAGGATCCGGCCTTCGCTCCACGCGTTGCCTACTCTGTCGCCCAGCGTGAAATACCCTCGGCTGAATGAGTCGAAGAAGATCATGCCAAGCTGTCCCGCATCAACTCGGCCGCTCGCGTCGAGTATTGATTCATCAACGGAGACGTTGGCGATGCGCCCGATCACCGTGTGGATGTGCTTCTCGTACAGGACCTCGACCAACTCGCACTCGATGACGAGCGTGCTGCCGTCGATGATTGGCGCGTTGACATGCTTGGCCTTGTGGACTGTCAAGCCCGTCTTGGCGAACTTGTCAGGCACCTGGTACCCCGAGTGGATGCCGAAGAAGTCGGCGTAGGGCATCAGCTGCTCTGTGGCAAGCGTCACCGTGAAGGCTCCCATTGCCTCGATGTTCCGATGGGTCTTCTTGTTGGTGTTGATGTTGAGGTTGATGTAGCCGCCGTGGTTTAGTGCGCCCCAGTGGGAGTTCATGAAGTTGACCCTGCCGGCCTCGTCGTAGGTGCCGATCATGAACAGTGGCGTGGGGTGCCCGTAGCCGAACTCTCGGGCGGTCAGGTCTTTCATGGTGCTCATCTCAGATGATTCCTCTCTCGACATGGTGAGTCGTTTCCGTGGGCGCTGCGATTGGTCACCCGAAACGCCGCTCAGGATGCACGGGCTCGACATGAGCGCCCATCCCCGTTGAAGGGGGAGTTGCGGAATCGCTGGGTCAGCGCACGTGCTCGCCAGCGTAAACATTGACATCAATGTCAAGGTCAAATCGGCGTCGATCGAGAGGAGCGGCGGGCAGGACCGGAGGGACTGCCACGAAGAAGCGCACCGTCACGCGTGCTGCGGTGCTGCGGTGCTGCGAGGAGAGGAGGGCGTGCGTCGGCACGACGTCGGCATTCAACAGCTGCACGCGCTGCCTGATGTCGTGTCAGTGGCCGAGCATGCGGCGCCACCCGGAGCGGGTTGACGCGTCAGTGGTCGGGCGCTCCGTTGCCCTGCCGGCGGTCGGAGTCGAGCCGCCCGAGGACGGGTCAGGCGAGTGCGGGGCTGAGGAGGTCGGCGTGCTCGGAGCGCAGGAGGTATTCGGTGACCGCGTCGCGGCTCTTCTCGAGGCACACGATCCGGTTCTCGACTACCCGCAGTTCACGGGCGAGTTCTTCCGCCGCGGCGCGACCGCCGGGGGACTCTCGCGGCCCGGGGTCGGGTGCTTCGATGTCGAGGACGATCTTGATCATCCGGGTGGACAAGCCTGCTTCCACGAGCGCACGCACGTGGCGCGCGTGCTCGACCTGCTCGTCCGTGTAGTCCCGGTACCCGTTCGATGACCGGGACGCCTGGATGAGGCCCTGCTGTTCGTAGTAGCGGAGCATCCGCGCCGGTGCTCCGACCGCTTCCGCCGCGTCGCTGATCTTCATGCTGTTCGACTCTTCCACTGGTTCCGACTTGACCTTGACAGTGATGTCAAAGTTTAGCCTTCCTGGCGTACCGGTTCCCGACAGTCGGGAGTCGGGAGGAAGGAACACATGTCAGCGCGCAGCTGGGACGGCACGTCACGGAAGATCCTCGTCATCGGAGCGGGAGAGCTCGGGATGCCCGTCCTTCGAAACCTCGCCCGCCGGGCACCTGCGGTGCAGGGCTCGACGATCGACGTGCTGCTGCGGAGCACAACGCTTGACTCGACCGTCCCAGCGAAGCAGCGCGACGTCGCCGAGATCCGCCAGCTCGGCATCGGCATCATCCGCGGCGACCTGGTGGAGAGCAGCGTCGAGGACCTCGCTGCGATCTTCCGCGACTACGACACCGTCATCGGCTGCACCGGCATCACCGCCGGCCTCGACACCCCGATGAAGGTCGCGCAGGCCGCACTCGTGGCGGAGCTGCCGCGGTACTTCCCGTGGCAGTTCGGCGTCGACTTCGACGTCATCGGCCGGGGCAGCCCCCAGGACATCTTCGACTCCCAGCTCGACGTCCGTGACCTGCTCCGCTCGCAGCACGACACGGAGTGGGTGATCATCTCCACCGGCATGTTCATGAACTACCTCTTCGACGCCGACTCCGGCATGGTCGACCTGCCGAACACCACCGTGAACGCCCTCGGCACGGCGGACACCGCCGTCACGGTCACCACTCCGGAGGACATTGGCGCCCTGACCGCGGAGATCGTGTTCACCGAGCCGCGGATCCGCGACGAGATCGTCTACGTCGCCGGCGACACGATCACCTACGGCCAGCTCGCGGAGACCCTCGAGACGGTCCTCGAGCGTCCGTTCGAGCTGCGGGTGTGGTCCGAGTCGACGCTGATGGCGGAGCTCGCGGCTGACCCGGAGAACATGACTCGGAAGTACCGGGCCGCGTTCGCGCAGGGACGCGGCGTCGCGTGGCCGAAGGCCGAAACGTTCAACGCGCGGCGGAACATCCCGACCACCACGCTTGCCACCTGGATCGCCCAGAACCTCGGCACTGCGACGACGGCGGAGAGCTCCTCGCACCGATGATCTTGCGGAAGTACGCGCACCCGACTGTGCTCCTCGAAGAGAACGGCAAATCGCTGCTCATCGACCCAGGGACCTTCACCGCCGCGGCACCGGAGCTGATCCGTGCCGCGGCCGCGGTGCTGATCACCCACGAGCACCCGGTTCATGCGGACGTCGACCTCGTCACCGCCGCCCTCGATGGCCAGCCCACCCTGACTGTTTGGGCACCAGCGAGCGTCGCTGCTCTCCTGCCCGATCGCCCGGACCGCGTCCGCGTGGTCGCTCCAGGCGACAGCGGCATCGTGGCCGGGTTCCGCGTGGCGGTCGTCGGCGGTGCGCACGCCATCATCCACCCCGACCTGCCGGTGTCGGCGAACGTCGGCTACATCGTCGAGGAGAACGTGTACCACCCGGGGGATTCGTACTTCGTTCCAGACGAGCCGGTCCGAACCCTGCTCGTGCCCATGTCGGGACCCTTCGCGCATCTGGAGAAGATCATCGACTTCATCCGCGCTGTGACCCCCGCCGGGTGCGTGTTCGCCTCAGCCGGGTTCGTCGGGATAGCGCGAGGAGGCCCGCGCCGGCGTATCCCTGGAGTAGACCCCTCAACGCTCGACCTTGGCGTCGTTCCGTAATGACGCAGCCGCCGATCGAGTATGCGCGGAGGGTGCTGCTTGCGATGCTGGCGTCAGCTTCGCGGCTTCGCGGCCTCGATGTCCGTGACCGGCTGACGGCCGATCGGACCGTTCTCGCGCTCGGCAGCAGGGACGGTCCGCACGATCTCGTCAGGCCGAGGAGCTGTGCGCCGGACTGCTGCTGTGGCTGACGCCCGCCATCACCTCGGTGAGCGCCGTTGGTGCATCATGGTGGAACTGTCGGAACACTGCGTCTGGGAAGTGTGGTCCGACGACGACCATGTCGCCGTCCCCGACACGGTCGGCGATGGCACGCCGTGTGTCGACCGCCTCGGCGGGTTCGTGATCGCCCACCCACACCACGTCGGGGTGGATCAGCTCGCCCGGGCAGTGCACAGCGTCGCCGACGATCAGCGCGCGACAACGACTTCCCTGGACTGCGAAGGCGACGTGTCCCGGTGCGTGTCCGGTCGAGGAGATCGCCGTGACACCGGCCACGGGTTCGGAGCCGTCCTCGAGCTGTCGGCGAGGTAGTCCGCGTTCGGGAACGTCGAGATGCCGTCGGCGTGTTCGTTCCCGATCCATCCGACGTGGTCGGCATGCAGGTGCGTCAGGAGCACGGCATCGATGTCCGTGGATTGGACGCCCAGCTTGCGGAGTTCGTCGAGCAGCGTGCCGCCTCGCATGAAGGCATCCCGGGCGGTTCCGGGGCGGACGAGCGGGATAGTCCGGTTGCCGATGCCGATGCCGATGCCGATGCCGGTGTCGACGAGGACCTTCCGGTCCGGGGTGCTGATCAGGACCGCGCCGATGCTCAGGACCAGCATGCCGTCGTCGTCGACGACGTCGAGGTCGTCGGACAGCATCGCCTCGTGGCCGCTGGGGTACGCAAGCGCTGGCTCGGCGCGGAACTCGCCGTCCGGAATGTAGGTCAGGGTGATCCCACCGAGATCGAGAGTGCTGGTGAGGGCGGGTGTTGCGGACAAAGGGACTCCTCGTCGGGAATGATCGGAGTGGGTTGGCCGTGACCGCTGCCGCGCTGCTCGCCCTGCTCGTCTCCGCCGGAGGCGGTCTCCTCGCAGTCGCCGTGCTCGCACGGAGCTGACCGTACGAGGGGGCAACGTGATCCGACTGCGAGTGCCCGGTCGCTCGGCGCACAAGCCGGCGCTGTTCGCGGGCGCGTCAGAGCTCCCGCCTCCGGTACACCCGCATGGCGATCCCGGCGGAGACGAGCAGCACGAGTACCGCAGCGAAGACGAGGGCCACGAGCCACAGTGGGGGTACGAGCACGTCGATCGACCTCGGAGTCGCGAACCACCCACTCCGGCCGACGATGGTCCCGGCGACGGCGATAATCCCGACCGGGATGTAGATCATCGGCCGTCCGCGGGTGAAGCCGAGGGCGAAGAACCAGGGCAGTTGCACGGCGTACGCGACGCCGACGCATGCGAGCGACGCGAGGAGCATCGTGCCGACGAGTGGCCATCCGAAGTCCTGGTGTCGAACAACTCGCATGACGAGGGTGGTTGCGGTGCCGACCCCGATCGCTGTTAGGGCGAACACGGTCATCGAGCAGTACCGGCCAAGGACCACCGCGGTCCGGCCGATTGGGGCGATGCCGTAGAGGGTGTCGAGTCGTCCGCGTTCGTCGCCCTGGAACGGGATGGACGCGGAGACTGTCGCAACGACCGCGCCGATCGCGATCCCGAAGCCGGGTACGGGAAGCGTGACGCAGAAGACGACGGTGAACAGGAGCGGCAGCAGGACGCGCAGCGGCTGGGTGAGTGCCATGGTGCGCAGGTCGAACCGGGCGAACTGGAGTACGGCGGTCATGCGGACACCTTCTGATGTGCGCGCGAGTCTTGGGCGACGTGCACGACGACATCGTCAGTGCTCGCCCGGTCAATGACGACGTCCGGTCCGAACCAGGCGGTGTCACGGGAGCGTATGAGGCCTTCCCATCGCCCGGTGGAGTCGCGGCGCAAGCCGATCGTTGACGGTCCTGCGGCTTCGGGGAATGGTCCTGCTCCGCGGACGACGGCGAACGCGTCATGGAGCTCGTCGACGCCACCTTCGTAGGCGACTGCGCCGCCAGCGAGCACGACGAGGTGGTCGGCGAGGTCGTCGAGTTCCTCGGTGATGTGCGTCGAGAAGAGCACCGTGTGGCCCGGGTCGAGAACGAACTCTCGGATCGTGTCCGCAAGTTCTCGCCGGGCGACCGGGTCGAGGCCGCTCGACGGTTCGTCGAGTACGAGTAGCTCGGGATCATGCGCAAGCGCCATCGCGAGGGACAGCTTCACGGTCTGCCCGCGTGAGAGGCCGCCAACGCGGTTGCCGACTGGCACGTCGAACCGGTCGAGCAAGTCGCGGAAACGACGGTCGTCCCAGCGCCGGAAGAGCAGGCCGACGTACCGCCCGACCGATCCGACGCGCCACTCGGGCGCGGCGGTCGCCTGGTCGAGCACCACCCCGATCCGGTCGTGGACCGCGGCGTCCGCAGGGTACCGGTTGCCGAACAGTGTGATGGATCCGCGGTCGGCTCGTACAAGGCCGAGCACGGTCTTCACGAGGGTGGTCTTGCCGGCGCCGTTCGGACCCACGAGTCCGGTCACGAGCCCGGTGGGAGCAGTGACGTCGACATCGTGGAGCGCGAACGCCCCTTGCTGCTTGTGGAGCGAACGGACCGCGACGGCGGCGTCGATCAGGTTCGGTTCCATGCGTCCTCAACCTTCTTTCGGATGTCGTTGATGCTCATGTGAGCCGCTCGAGCTGCTTGGACGAGTTCGTTGGTGGCGCTCTCGACCCGTCCAGCGAGTGCCGTCCCCGCGAGGTCGGCGTCGACCTCGCGCACAACGAAGCCACGTCCGTGTTCGTTTCGGACGAGCCCCTCGGCGACGAGGTCGTTGTAAGCACGGGTAATCGTGATGACACTCACCCGCAGTTCCAGCGCCAGTTGCCGAAGTGATGGCAGGAGCGCACCCTCGGCGAGCTCACCGGCGTGCACCGCGTTACGGACCTGGGTTTTGATCTGCTCGTACATCGGCACCGAACTCGTGCTCGACAAGATGATCCGCACGCCACTCCTGACAGACTGTGTATGTACACCAGCACAGTACGGCCATGCCTGAGCCTGGTCAAGTGCCGGGACTCGATGGCTCGCGACGTGTGTCAGGGTGACGTCAGTGAGGTGTGAGTGGTCTCTGCGAGCGTCGGTGACACCGATCGAAGGAGCAAGCATGAACTACTACAGCGATCACCGTGTCCTCGTGACCGGCGCCAATCGCGGCCTCGGGGCAGCGTTCGCGAGCGCGCTCGTAGAGCTCGGAGCGTCGAAGGTCTATGCAGCCGCTCGCAATCCGCGGGCACCTCAACCGGCGGGCGTCACCCCGGTGCGTCTCGATGTCACCGACCGTGGCCAGGTCGTGACACTCGCCCGAGAGCTCTCGGATGTGACCATGGTGATCAACAACGCGGGTATTCATCGGCGGGCGACGCTGTTCGATGACGACGCGATCGAGGTCGTCGACTCCATGCTGCGGACAAACCTGCTCGGCATGCTCGCCGTGACTGCCGCCTTCACCCCAGCTTTGATCGCGCACGGGAGCGGCGTCATCGCCAACGTCCTGTCGGCCGGTTCCTGGCTCGCCGGTCCGGGCAACATGGCGTACGCGGTCTCGAAAGCGGCAGCGCTGTCGCTGACCAACAACACGCGAGCCGAACTGGCGTCGCAGCGCGTGCAGGTGACCGCGATCCACGCAGGATTCATCGACACCGACATGATGGCCGACTTCCCCGGCGCGAAGCTCGACCCCCGTTCGGTTGCCGACGCAGCACTGGCCGCCATCGCCGCTGGCGAGCAAGAGATCCTCGTCGACGAGATGTCTCGAGCAGCGAAAGCCGCGTCGATCGCGCCCGTACCCCGATTCTGACGGTTCGCTCACCCCTCCCAAGGCGCCGGCTAGGCAGTCCAGCTCAAACGAAGGCGACAACGCTTCGGTCGTTCATCCGCTCTTGCGGCGCGCATCGAGACAGATCGTATCTGTGCAGCTCAGTGCGGGCGGTGGTGCTCGATCGCCGGCATGAAGCAGTCGTCGACGATTGCTTGGACCCGCGCGGCACTTGGGGGTGCAAGGTTCATCAGCAGGTCCAGTCGGACGAGAGCAAACGGCATCTCGAGCACGATGTCCGGGGTAGCTCGGAGATCGATCTCACCGCGATCCGACGCACGCTGGTAGAGCGGTCGATCGCGCCCCGATCGGTGCGGACCCATGAGGCGGTCACGCACCTCGCTCGGGGTCCTCACTCCGGCGACGGTGAGTCCCGCGTACGCCGCGGCCATCGTGATTGCGTAAAACTCAGCCCGCGCGGATGCTGCCGCGGTGAGCTCGGCCACGAGGTCGCCGCGGAGCGAGCCGGTGTCCTCGACCGAAACCGGGTGCGTCACCCGACGGTGCTCGATCGCAGCGACGACCAGGGCATCCTTGTTAGGCCATCGGCGGTAAAGGACCGGTTCGCTCGTCCGTGCACGGCGAGCGATGGTGTCCATCGTCAACCGCCCGTACCCGACCTCCACGAGCTCAACCCAAGCTGCCTCGAGGATCGCATCGACGAGCTCCGTACCCCGACGGCGCTTGCCCGGGTTCGCTTCAACCATTCGGCCAGTTTAGAAAGCTTTGACTTCCTTCTCAAAGGCGTACTACGTTTATTAGATAGCTTTTACTATCTCTGGAGTTCCTATGGGTGAAGTAACGACCGCGGTGCTCATCGTCGGTGCCGGGCCGACCGGTCTGACGCTCGCGTGCCAACTCGCACGCTGCGGCGTGCTCTTCGAGATCATCGAGGCGTCCCCGGGGCCGCACGCCGGATCGAGGGGCAAGGGCTTGCAACCTCGATCGTTGGAGGTCCTCGAGGATCTCGGGGTTGTGGAGGCGGTCCTCTCGGACGCCCAGGTCATGCCGATGCTCGCGATCGCACCGGACGGTTCGACGAGTCGCGTCGACGAGGTTCCGCAATCGCTGCTCGGCCGATCCGACATCCCCTACCCAGCGAGCGTGATCACGCCGGAGTGGCGTGTCGAAGGAGCTTTGCGCGACCTGCTCGGGGGACTCGGACACACGGTGCGTTTCGGGACGACGTTCGACTCGTGCGCCGAGCAGAGCGACGGCATCATCGCGACGGTCTCCAGCGGGGGAGGCACCGGAACTATCCGGGCGCGTTGGCTCGTCGGCTGTGACGGCGGACACAGCGTGATTCGGAAGCAGTCCGGTATCGCCTTCGTCGGGGAGACCCGCGACGACGTCCGCATGCTGGTGGCGGACGTGAGGGTCGACGGGCTTGATCGTGGCTCCTGGTACATGTGGCGGTCAGAGGGAGAGATGGCCTCGCTGTGTCCGCTGCCGTCGACGGACCTTTTCCAGTTCCAGGCCGGCATCGAGCCCGGCGTCGAACCGGACCTCAGTGTCCAGAACCTCCAAGCCGTCCTCGACCGTGTATCCGGCCGCGGCGATGTACGAATTGTCGATGCTCCCTGGACGTCGGTATGGCTGGCGAACACACGGCTGGCAGAGCGCTACCGCCACGGTAGGGTCTTCCTTGCTGGGGACGCTGCACACATCCACCCGCCGGCTGGTGGTCAGGGAATGAACACTGGGATCCAGGATGCAACGAACCTCGGCTGGAAGCTCACGGCGGTCGAAGCCGGTGCCAGCGCGAACCTGCTCGCAACGTACGAAGCGGAGCGCCGGCCGGTCGCGGAACGTGTGCTGTCGATGTCCAACCGTCGGATGAATGCCGTGATCCGCGACAAAGCCCTGCCCGCCAGCCGGGACAGCAGCACGATCCAGCTCGACATCTCCTACCGCGATTCCCCACTCGCTCGCGACGACCGGAACGGGCAGGGGGTCCTTCGCGCCGGGGATCGTGCCCCCGACGCGACTGGACTCACCGCGAGGGACGGTTCCGTGCATCGGCTGTTCGAACTCACGGCGGGTGGGACCTGGACGCTCTTGCCCTTCGGCGGCGCACCTTTGGGGGCCGTCGACGGCGTCACCGTGATCGATGTGGACGACAGCGACGGGTCCCTCGCTGCGGCATACGGCGCGACGGACGGCACGCTCGTGCTCATCCGCCCGGACGGCTATGTCGCGCTCATCTCCGACGCCGGTGAGATGGGCGCGGTCGGCGCCTACCTCGACGACCTCCGCGCAGGGATCCTGGCGTGAGCCGCTCCCCCGAAACGGTCTCCACGGCGCTTGGACCCGTCGAGATCGAAGAACACGGCGAGGGCGTGCCAGTGTTGGTCCTCCACGGCAGTCCCGGCGGGGTGGACGGCGCACGGATGATGGGCAGGTTCCTGCCCGCGGAACGCTTCCGGACCATCGCTCTGTCCCGGCCGGGGTACCTCAACACGCCGCTGCCCCCTGATGGCACATCGATCGATCATGAAGCTGACCTCCTCGCGGCCGTGCTCGATGCCCTCGCCATTGATCGCGCCGGAGTGTTCGCGTGGTCGGGTGGGGGGCCCTCCGCCTACCGTCTCGCCGTCCGACACCCCAATCGCGTAACGTGTCTCGTCCAGGTCGCGGCCGTCAGTGGCCGGTGGACCGCTCCGCAATACTCGCCGTCCGATGCGTTCCTCTTCGGAACCAGGGTTGGCAACTGGATGGTTCGCCTCCTCAGCCGCCTCGCCCCCGCGCAGATCGTCGGTGGGGCCCTTGCCGGTGAGGGCTCTGTCCGAGGTGATGACCTCCAGGCGCTCACCAGGAGCGTCATGGCGGCCCCGGACCAGCGGCGTGCGGTCTTGGAGGTAGCACGCACCATGAGTTGGAGCGGACCGCGTCGAGCCGGATGGGACAACGACGTCGCCAACTACAGGGCGATCGATTCCCTCGAGCTCGACCGCATCTGGTGCCCAGTGCTCCTCATTCACGGCGACGCCGACACCGACGCCATCCCGCAATACAGCCTCGACGCACACAACACGATCCCTGACAGCACCCTCGTTGTGATGAAAGACGGCACACACCTCGCCTTCTACGCACACCCCAATGCCCCGCAGGTGCAACGACGAGCCCGGCAGTGGTTCGCTGATCACGCCTGAGGGGGTTAATCGGCCTGATGCCCGCCGACGTCCTAGCCTCGGCCACCCTGGTCGGGCCGCGGGGCCTGACCAGTGGTTTACTCAGGAGCAGATCTTGCACCAAGAAGCTGTCGTCGCAGCAGTAGCTCCGGGAATAATCGCTGACGCGCTCGAGCAAGAACTTAAATTCAGCAAGAACAGTGGCCTGACATTCAAACGCGGCAAGGCAGACGGGCCGGCCGAGCCGGACCCGTTGGTGGAGCCCGACGACATGGCCATGGTTGCTCCGCCGTGCCACCCCTGGGAGCCGGTCAAGGTACCCGAAGATGCTTCCATGCCGATTCACTGCGTCCTCTGCGGACAAGCTTTCACCGTTTGATGGACTGACATAAGAGCGCCCTATCGGCACGAACTAGAACAGCCGACCACCCGCGGGTGATCGGCCGTTCTGTGCCGGGAGCTCTGTCAGTGTGCGGCGTCGTAGGCGTCTCGTACGGCCTGGCTGATGCGTCCGCGACTGGACACCTCGTGGCCGTTCGCGTTCGCCCATTCGCGGATCCTCGCGAGATCCTCCGAGTTGCCGCGCTTCGGACCGTTGCCGGCGCTGGTACGACCGGAGCGGCCACTGACCTTTCGGGCTGCTGCGACGTAGTCGGACAACGCTTCGCGGAGTGCGTCGGCGTTGTCGTCGGTGAGGTCGATTTCATAGTGGGTGCCGTCGAATCCGAAGGCGACGGTGCGGCCCTTGCCTTCTTCGATGGTGTCGCCGGTGAGGTCGTCGACGAGGTGCGTAGTGACTTTCTGCGCCATAAGGAGGCCGCCTTTCGCTCTGGGGATCAGATCCACCCTGGCATAGCAGATCCCGGAGAGCGCTTTGTTGCTCCTTCTTCCCGCATGGTGGTCGGGTTCTTCCCGCATGGTGGTCGGGCAGACTGAGTAGTGATGTCTGACTCGTCGCCAGCCGTATCCGGGTATGCCGCCGCTCTTACCGAACTGAAGCAGCAGGTTCGCGCCGCCCGGTTCACCGCGCAGCGCCGCGTGAACACGGAGCTCGTCCGTCTCTACTGGGGGATCGGCGCGACCATCCTGCAGCGCCAGGGTGATGAGGGGTGGGGCAGTAACGTCATCGGTCGTCTCGCGACGGATCTGCGTGCAGAGTTTCCGGAGATGAAAGGGTTCTCCCGCGCGAACCTGTTCTACATGCGCCGATTCGCGGGGGAGTGGACGGCGGACGCAGTTGTCCAACAGGCTGTTGGACAACTCCCGTGGGGACACATCACGGTCCTGCTTGACCGGCTCGATGACCACAAGCTCCGCGACTGGTACGCCGGCCAGGCGGCTGCACACGGTTGGTCGCGAAACGTGCTCGAGCACCAGATCCGCTCCGCAGCGCACACGAGGCTGCAGGCGGCGCCGACGAACTTCGCCGACGTCTTCCCACCGGGGGAGTCAGATCTGGCGCAGCAGATCACGAAGGACCCGTACGTGCTGGACTTCCTCGCCCTCGACGGGGACGCAAAGGAACGCCACCTCGAGCAGGCCCTCGTGGACCGCATAATTGACACCCTCCGCGAGCTCGGGGAGGGGTTCGCGTTCGTTGGCCGGCAGGTGAACTTCGATGTTGACGGCGACGAATTCTACGTCGACCTGCTGTTCTTCCACGTCGAGCAACTCCGTTACGTGGTGATCGAACTCAAGACGGGGAAGTTCAAGCCCGAATACCTCGGCCAGCTCGGCTTCTACGTGGCCCTCGTCGATGACAAACTCCGCCGGCCCCAGCACGCCGACACCGTCGGGCTGCTCCTCGTCGCGGACAAGAACGACGCTGTGGTGCGGTACTCACTTGCCGGGCAGCAGACACCAATCGGCGTCGCCAGCTACGACCTCCTGCCACCGTCCGTGCAAGCGGCGCTCCCGACGGAAGCGGAACTGTCGCAAGCGCTTCGCGGGTCCGCTGAGGACGCTAGTTTCGGATCCAGCAACCCGTCCGAGGACGAGGGATAGCAGGGCGTGCAGGGTGCTACCCGGGGCCGTCACTCGCAGCTGCGAGGAGGGGCACGATCACGTCGCTGATGGGCGTGGGCACTCCGAGTGCTCGCCCCTTTCGCTGGACTACGCCGTTGCGGACGTCCCACTCGAGGGGCCGGCCGGCCTCGCGGTCGGTGAGGATGGAGGTGCCGTGGTCCTCCGGGGCCGTGCGGAAGCCGGCCAGGATCTGGTCGGGGACGTCGTCGGCGAGCTCGGCGCCGTCGGCTCGCGCGACCTCGAGCCCCTCGCGCAGGTACCGGAGTGCGAGGACCTGGACGTCCGGCCGTCGGAAGACGCCGGAGCGGCGCGTCATGAGCGCCATCAGCCCGGCGGCTGCGTTCTGCAGGAGCTTCCGCCAGGCGACGGTGGAGAAGTCCGCGACCAGCTCGACCGAACAGCGGTCCCCGTCCAGCAGGTTCGCGACGAGCTCGGCCGCGGGGCCCGCAGGCAGGGTCAGCCGGGCCGGACCGAGCAGTCGCACCGAGTCGTCCTCCTCGCGGACGGCAGGGAACCAGACGACCGCGGGCAGGACCGTGCTCGTGGGGACGAACGGCCGGACCGAGTCGGCCTGCTCGATCCCGTTCTGCAGCACGCACACGATGGTCTCCGGCGTGCAGAGCGCCCGCAACCACTCGCGTGCCTCGGCCGTCTGGGTCGCCTTGACCGCGAGGAACACCACGTCGACCGGGGCGACGACCGACGACGTGTCGGTCAGCACCGGCCCGGGGACCATGACGGGTCCGTCCCCACCGACGAACCGGAGTTCCGCACGCGCGGAGCGACCCGCGAGCACCGGCGTCGACCCACGGGCGTGGAGCACGGCCGCGATCGTCGTCCCGATCGCGCCCGGGCCGATGACGGCGACGCGGGGACGGGCGGCAGCGGACCCGCCACCGCTCGGCGACGTGGGCGTCACGCCGTCACCTCGCGGTGCCACCGGAACCGTTCGACGACGCGAGCGAGAGCCGGTCGTTGCATCGCCAGCGCGTACACCGCAGAGCCGACCGCACCCCCGAGGACGTTCGAGGCCAGGTCGTTGACGTCGGCGATGTGCCCGCCGTGCGCGAACCGCGCCGTGAGGAACTGCGTCACCTCGACGGCAGCGCTGATCCCCGCCGTGACGGCGATCGTGCGTGCCCAGGTCGGCCGCGCGAGCATCAGCGAGACGAGGATCCCCAGCGGCACGAACACCAGTGCGTTGGTCACCGCGTCGCCGACCTCGTACCCGACGACCGGCACCAGGTTGAGCGGGAGCGGATCGGGACCGTCGGAGCGCGGCCACGCCAGGAAGATCGGGAACACCGTGTTCGCGGCGACACCGCCGGAGTAGAGGGCCGCTGCTGCCGCGACGGCGCCCCGTGCCGGTGTGAGCCGTCCGCGACGGTGGAGCCCCCAGAGCAGGAGCGCGAACAGGACGACGGCCATCGGGACGACCGCCGGGAGCATCGGGACCCTGCCGAACATCGACTCGTGCCTCCTGGGCTGTGGGGAAGAAGGGGTCGCAGCCACCGCTGAGCGTACCGTCGAGAGCACGGGTCACGCGGCGTCGGGTCAGGACGAGGACGACGTCAGCGCGCGGCCGCGGTGAAGAGTCGGGCGTGGTCCACGACCCACTGGCGGAAGGTCCGTGGCGACCGTCCGGTGATCGCCCGGTACTCGTCGGAGACCGCCGGTGTCGTCCCGACCGCTCTCCGCCAGTCCGCGATGATCTGTTCGACCCACACGGCGGGCACGTGCTCGGACAGCATCGCAGACGCCTCGGCCTCCGTCTGCTCGAGGACCCGGACGGGTCGTCCGACGACGTCCGCGATGATCGCGACCTGCTGTCGGAGCGTGAGCCGCTCCGGGCCGGTCAGCACCGGTGCACGACCGAGCAGGGCATCACCGGTCAGTGCCGCCACGGCGACGTCGGCGATGTCCTGCTCGTGGACGGGGACCTGCACGGCGTCCGGATGGGGCAGCGGCACGAGACCGTCGCGCTGGACCCCCCAGCTCCACCGGGCCGCGTTGCTCGCGAACCCGCCGGGACGCAGGAACGTGTACTCGAGGCCCGCCCCGGCGACCGCACGCTCCACCCGGAGGAAGCGGGCGCCGTTGAAGTCGGTCTCGGCGCCGGGGAACGTCACCGCGGACGACGACAGCAGCACCACGTGGCGGACCCCGGCAGCGGCGATCGTCGCCACGAGTCCCTCCGGCTCGTCGACGTCCGCGTAGAGGAACAGTCGCTCGACCCCGTCCAGTGGGGCACGGAAGGACTCCGGATCCCGCAGATCAGCCGCCACGGCGGACACCTGCGACGGCAACTGCAACCGCTCGGGCCTCCTGCTCGCGGCGCGGACGTCGACCCCCTGACCCACGAGTCCCTCCACGACCGCGCCACCGACGGCTCCACTCGCGCCGACCACCAGAACCGACATCTCGCCTCCTTAACGAACAACGTTCGCGAACAGTGTTCGTCACAAACCCTGCTCGTGTCAAGTGGTAACGTCCTCGGCATGCCAGCCGCACGCGAGCCCGTGTCCCGGCGGGCACGGCCGGCGAAGTCCCCGCTCTCGCGTCGTTCCATCGTCCTCGCGACGGCACGGCTCATCCGCGAGCGAGGAGTCGACGCGGTCTCGCTCCGTGACGTCGCGCAGCAGGTGGAGACCGGCGCAGCGTCGCTCTACGCGTACTTCGCGAACCGCGACGTCCTCCTCGAGCACGTGCTGGACGAGGTTTACGGCGAGGTCGTCCTCGTCGACGCCGTCGACGACGACTGGCGGAGCGCGCTCGCGGCCACGATCGTCAACACCATCGAGGCCCTCGCCGACCATCCGGGGCTCGGCGCGGTGGCGCTCGGCTCGATCCCGACCCTGCCCGGAGCGCTCCGCCTCGCCGACCACGAGCTCGCACTCATGGGCCGCGGTGGCGTCCCGGAGTCACGGGCTGCCCTCGCGATCGACCTGATCTCGCAGTTCGTGGCCGCGACCGCCACCGAACGGACACTCCGCGGTGCGCCCGGCGACGTGCAGGACCGGGACAGCGTCGAACAGGCCTACCGCTCGATGGACCCCGAGCGCTTCCCCCGCGTGGCGCACGCCGCCCGCGCACTCGTCGGTCCCTCTGAGCACGACCGGCGCGACTTCGCGATCGGGGTCATCATCGCCGGCCTCGGGTCGTCGCCCGGCTGAGCTGCCCCTGGTTGTCGGCAGTCAGCTGCGGTTCTCTCGCTCGCCCGAGCCACTTGGTCGGCTACGCAAAGGCAGGTGCATAAGAAATCGACAATCTGACATAAGAGCCAGCCAGCGGCTCGTGCCGTGAAAGCCATGCGCCAAGCGCCTGCGTTCTCTCGCGGAGAGAGCTCAGTGGAACGTAGGCGGCTGAGCCACGGCATTTGAGCACCATCTGATGAGTTCGTGAGCAGTCTCGGAGCGGAGGGGTTGCGTCAACCAGGGAGCCACGGCCATCGCGAAGACCGCGCGCACGTCCGCTGCAGATCCCGAACCGGTGTCCGCGGCCAGGATGACCTGCTCGCCGGCGTACACCGAGTCGACCTGACGGACGAGTGCCCGTATCGGCGTCGACGGCTGCAGGTCCCCGGCGTCGACGGCCTGTTCGAGGGCAGTCCGAGTCAGTTCGGTGAACTCCCGCACCCGGCCGAGTGCTCTGCGCTCCTGTGCGTCGGGCGTGACCTGCCCCCAGAACGCCACGACGACCCGTGCTTCGGTACGGGTGACGTCGTCGACGGGCAGGATTTCCTCGGCGATCGCGACGAGGGCGGCGAGGCCGCTGCGGTGGTGCAGCCGAGTCGCGATGCGGTCGAGGGTCCGCTGCACGCCCCGGCGAGCCGCGGCCTCGGCGATCTGCTCCACTGAGTCGAAGTAGTGCCAGATGGTGCCAGGCACGACACCGAGTGCCTGCGCCACCGTCCGGCCGTTCGTGCCCGAGACGCCCCGTTCCCCGAGCACGTGGAGGTACGCCTCGACGATCTCCTCGCGGCGGCGGTCGTGATCGACGATCTTCGGCATCGCACCATCCTGTCGCACCCGCCGCGCCGCCCGAAACACCGACGAAATGATTTTGACTCTAAAGTCAACGAAAGAAGTCCGCCACAAGCCTGGAGGCCCAGTGACGACACCAGCAGCGCCGGAGACCGGCCGGCACCCCACCGCTCCCTTGACGGCAGCCGAGATCGACCGAGCACGATCGGTGCTGCACCAGGGCGGCCTCGCCTCCGCGACGACACGATTCGCGTACGTCATGCTCCGTGAGCCGGCCAAGCGGGACGTGCTCGACGTCGCTCGTCACGCGAGCCTGCACCGCCACGTCGAGGCGTTGCTCCTCGACATCTCGACCGGGGCGCTCCGAGAGACCGTCACCGACGTGACCGACGGAGTCGTCGTGCTCAACCGAGAGATCGACTCCCGCGTCGAGGGCACGGCACCGGTGCTCGACGAAGAGTTCCAGTTGGTCGACGACCTGGTCAAGGCAGACGAGCGCTGGGTCGAGGCAATGACCCGTCGCGGCGTCACCGACGTCACGCAGGTCCGCACCTGTGCCTTGAGCGCCGGGGTCTTCGGCTACGACGGCGAGGTCGGTCGACGGGTCCTCCGGGTGCTCGCGTTCCTGCAGCTCGACGATGCAGACCTGCCCTGGGCGCACCCCATCGACGGTGTCGTGGCGCACGTCGACGTGATCAGCGGCACGGTGCTGCGGGTCGTCGAGACCGGGTTCGAGCACATCCCGATGGAGTCGGGCGACTACCTCGACCCCGCGGTCAGCGGGCCGACGCGGGCGACGCTCAAGCCCATCGCCATCACTCAGCCCGAGGGCGTGAGCTTCACGCTCGACGGCAACCGGCTGCAGTGGGAGAACTGGGATCTCCGCGTCGGGTTCAACGGACGCGAAGGGCTGACGCTGCACGAGATCGGCTTCCGCGACCACGGTGAACTGCGCCCCGTCATCTACCGCGCCTCGATCTCCGAGATGGTCGTGAACTACGCCGACCCGACGCCCACGCACGGCTGGCAGAACTACTTCGACGCGGGGGAGTACCAGTTCGGCCGCACTGCGAACTCGCTCGAGCTCGGCTGCGACTGCGTCGGCGACATCACCTACCTCGACGCCGTGGTCGCCGATGACTTCGGTCGCCCGAGGACAATCAAGAACGCCGTGTGCATCCACGAGGAGGACTACGGCATCCTCTGGAAGCACACCGACGAGTTCACCCACACGTCGGAGTCCCGCCGGCAGCGGCGACTCGTCGTGTCGTTCTTCACGACGGTCGGCAACTACGACTACGGCTTCTACTTCTACTTCTACCTGGACGGCACGTTCGAGGTTGAGGCGAAGGCAACCGGGATCGTGTTCACGGGTGGGCACGATGGCAGCGACTACCCGTACGCGACGCAGCTCGCGCCCGGTCTGGGCGCCCCGGTCCACCAGCACCTGTTCTGTGCGCGCCTGGACATGATGGTGGACGGTGAGCGCAATGCGGTCGACGAGCTCGACGTGGCGCGCGTCCCGATGGACGACTCGAACCCGTGGGGCAACGCGATTGGGCGCTCCCGCACCCGTCTGCGGCGTGAAGCCGATGCGCAGCGCGATGCCGACGGCACCGTCGGACGGGTCTGGAGCATCAGCAGCGTTGACCGGAAGAACCGGGTAGGCGAGCCGACGAGCTACGTGCTCTACCCCGAAGGCAACGCGGCGCTGTTCAACCACATCGACGCTCCGGCGCGCAAGCGGGCCGGTTTCGCCGCACACCATCTCTGGGTGACGCGTTACCAGCCTGACGAGCTGTGGGCAGCCGGCTACACGGTGAACCAGCACCCTGGTGGTGCCGGCCTCCCCTCGTATGCGGCCGCGGACCGGGAGGTCGACGGTGAGGACGTCGTGGTCTGGCACACCTTCGGGCTCACGCACTTCCCGCGGCTCGAGGACTGGCCGATCATGCCCGTCGACCACACCGGCTTCGTCATGAAGCCGCACGGCTTCTTCGACAGGAACCCGACGCTCGACGTCCCGGTCGTGTCTGCCGAATCGTGCCGTGCAGACGGAGGTCACGTCTGCGGTGCGGGGTGCGGCTGCGCGTGATGACGATGACCGCGATCGACGCCTCGGGGCTGATCTCGTCGGCCTTGTCCGCCTGCTGCGTCGTCGGAACCCGTCCGGCCCGCCGAAGCCTGGTCGCTGCGGGGGTGATGCTGGCAGCCATGGTCGCCGTGTCGTCGCCGCTCGGACAGGACATGCGGGTCGTGCTCCTGGTCGCGGTGGCATTGCTGGCGAGTGCGCCGGTCGCGCTCGGTGCTCGGCGTGGAGCCGTGCACCCAATGGGGCTGCACCGGGGGATCAGCGCCGTGGTCATGGCCGGCGCTGTGCTCATCGGCGGCGATCACGTCGGCACGATGACCGGTCACGTCCACACCAGCGCGACCGAGGCGGTCGTCGTCGTCGCCGTCGTCGGCTACGTCGCGCTGAGTGCGGTCGTGACCGTCGCCGTCATCCAGGAGGCACGGTCAGGCCGGTCCTGCACCGGACATCCGAGGCGTCTCGCGTTCGGACTCGGCGAGGTCGTCGCGATGACTGCCGCGGTCTTCTCCATGGTCGCGATGTGAATCGCGGGCGACAGGACGACGAGGAGGGCGGCGCCCTCTTCGTCGTCCTGTCGCTGCGGACGGTGCGTCCGCTCACAGCCGACGGGACACCGTCCGACCATCCGCCAGGGTCTCGACGACCTGCACGGAGTCGAGCCCGTGCCCGTTCGAGACGTCGCGGTCGAGCAGGACGAGGTCGGCTGCGAAGCCCGGAGCGATCCGTCCCGTGACCTCGTCGAGATGACCGACCCAGGCGGCCGTGCCGGTGAACGCGTCCAGCGCGACGGCGAAGGGGAGCGCTTCGTCCGCCAGGAGTGGTTTGACCAGCGCGGGTCCTGTCGCGTGGGGGTCGGACGCCGGGGCGAGGCGGGTCGTCCCGGTGTGCATCGCCCAGAAGGGGTTCGGATCGGAGACGGGCCAGTCACTACCCGCAGCGATCCGGGCGCCGGCGCGGTGCAGGCTGCCGTAGGGGAAGTGGTGTTGCGCGCGCTCGTCGCCGATGAGCGGGAGCTTGCGCTCGACGATCTCGGTGTCCGTCCGTCCCCACAGCAGCTGCGCGTTCACCGTCACGCCGAGTGCGGCGAACCGCGTGGTGTCCGCCGGGTCGACGACGTCGAGGTGAGTGATCTGGTGACGCCCGTCCGCCGCGCCGTTCGTCCCGCGAGCGGACTCGATCGCATCGAGCCCCTCCCGGACGGCGCGGTCGCCGACGGCGTGAATGTGCACCTGGAATCCCTCGGCGTCGAGCGCCGTGACGATCCGGTTGAGTTCCTCGGGTTCGATGAACGAGTCCCCTCGGTGGTCCGGGTGCGTGGTGTACGGCTCCAGCATCGCTGCCGTGCGGTTCTCGATCATGCCGTCCTGCATGATCTTGACCGTGTTCGCGCGGATGTGTTCAGTGGACGCGGCCCGGTCTCGTCGGCCGCGGAGCTCCTCGAGCTGCTCCAGCCCTCGGTGACGGTCCCACCACTGGCAGAGGACGACCTTGGCGGTCAGCTCCCCGCGTCGTTCGAGTGCCATGTAGGCATCGAAGGTGTCGGGTCCGAGCTCGCTCTTGCCGACGGCGGCGTCGTGCCAAGTCGTGATGCCGGCGCTGTGCAGGTGCGTCTGGGCCGCGAGGATCGCGGCCTCGAGGTGGTCGTCGGGTTGTTCGGGGCGGATCCCGTTGATGGCGGCGGTCGCGGTGTCGAGGAGCACTCCGGTGAGCACACCGTCGGCGGTCCGGACGAAGCGCCCCCCGGAGGGGTCCACGATGTCCTCGGGGATCCCGGCGGCTTCGATCGCGCGACTGTTGACCCAGGCGCCGTGGCCGTCGTGACCGGTGAGGATCACGGGCCGGTCGGGCACGATCTCGTCGAGGGCCCACCGCGTCGGGAACCCGCCGTCGTAGCAGTCCCCGTACCATCCGGAGCCGACGAGGACGGGTTCGTCAGGATGGGCGGCTGCGTACTCGCGGATGATCCGGGCGTAGGCGTCGGCGTCGTGGACAGGGCTGAGGTCGATGCCGAGCAAGGCTGCGCCGGCGAACGGGGGGTGGACGTGCGTGTCGTGCACGCCGGGGATGACCGAAGCGCCCCCCGCATTGCGGACCTCGACGTCCGGGGATGCTCGAGCGTCGAGGTCGTCTCGATCACCGACGGCAGCGATGATCCCGTCCCGGACGAGGACCGAGGTTCGTTGCCACACGCCGTCCCCGAGGTAGGCGTTCGCATCGTTGATGATCAGGTCGGGCATCGGGTCCTCCGGCGATCGGGGGTCAGTGGGTGAAGTGGTCGACGGCAGTCCAAGCGAGCGCCGTCGCGGCGTCGAGGACCAGGCGTTCGGCACTCGGGCCGACGCACGCCGCGGCGAACTCGGGCTGGTGGTTCGACGCGCCGCGTGCCTCCAGTCCGACGTAGGGGTGGATGGACGGGACCCGCTGGGAGACGTTGCCCATGTCGGTCGATGCGCGGTTCATCCGTGATGCGGTGTCGCCACTGGTGAACCGGCGACCGAGTGCCGTCGCGTTGGCGACGTAGGCCTCGAGGGCCGCGTCGGCGGTCCGGAACTCCGAGTAGGGCTTGCTCTCGGGTGTCACGGTGAGTGCTGCTCCCGTGGCGAGGGCGCCCGCTTCGAAGCACCGCAGCACGCGCTCCTCGACCTCGAGCAGGTCGGCGAGGGTCTCCGCCCGGACGTACCAGCGCCCCTCGGTACGGTCGGGGATGGCGTTCGGGGCCGCACCGCCCACGGTCTGGATGCCGTGCACACGCGTGCCCTGGGTGAGCTGTTGGCGGAGCAGGCCGATGGCGACCTGCGCCACCACGAAGGCGTCGTTGGCGTTTACTCCCTGGTCTGGGTAGGCCCCGGCGTGCGCGCTCACCCCGTCGTACGCGATGTGCGAGTGGGTGACGGCGAAGGGGCGCGCCTCGGCGACGTCGACGGGGGCGGGGTGCGCCATCATCGCCAGGTCGATGTCGTCGAAGGCGCCTCGGTCGAGCATCTCGATTTTGCCGCCGCCTCCCTCTTCTGCGGGGGTGCCGTAGAGCTCGACGGTGAGGTCGAGCTCGTCGGCGACCCGGGCGAGGGCGACCGCGGCACCGACCGAGGACGCTGCGATGAGGTTATGGCCGCACGCGTGACCGAGGCCGGGCAGCGCGTCGTACTCCGCGACGAACGCGACGCGACGACTCCCGGAACCCGCCGTGGCGTGCACGGCGGTCTCGAGCCCGAACGCGCCGACCGTCGCCGTGAACCCGGCGTCGTCGACCGCACCAGCGACCCAGGCGGCAGCGCGGTGCTCTTCCCAGGCCACCTCCGGGTGTGCGTGGATGCGGTCAGCGAGTGCCACGAGCTTTCCGTGACCGCGAGCCGTGGTCTCGCGGAGTTCACGTTTTGCCCGCTCCACGTCAGCGGCCGTCACCGGGGACTCCGTACCCGGGGGAGCGGGCAGGGTCCTCAGCGCGGACGACGTAATCGTCCCGCTGCGGGAGCCACACCGCGAGGAGCGCACGGAGGTCGGTGAGCGGGTCGTCGCTCCAGTCGACCCGGAGGTCCGTGGTGCGCCATCCGTGTCCGCTCACCACGCTGAGCCCAGCGCTGTGCACGGGGCCTGCCTCGCCGCCCGCGGCCACAGCGGCAGCGAACGCCGCGAGGAGCCGCTCCTCGACGGAACCGGTCGCCCGAGCCCACTCCTCGACCATGCGCTCGGGGACGTCCGGGCTCGCGAGCATGTTCCCCGCGGCCGCGGCGGCGACGCCCTCATGCGATGCGACGATACCGAGCGCGTGCTCACCCGAGTGGACGGCGGTGCGACCGAGAGCGTCGACGGCGACGAGCTGCCGGAACTGCGCTGTTGCGTCCGTCGCGACGATGCGGTCGACGGCGTGCAGGGCCGACGAGCCGCCCTCCATGACGTCGAGCAGTCGGCGGCCGAGCCGCGGGTCCGTAATGTTCTGCGAGTGCACGGCACCGACGCAGTCACGCAGGTGCACGCACCGGGCGGCGACGGCGGGGGACGACGAGCAGATGACCGATCCAAACGCACCGGTGGCGGGATCGCGGACGGCGAGCGAAAACGTCACGGCAGAACCGCGGTGGCGTCGATCTCGACGAGCCACTCGGGACGGGCGAGCGAGTGGACGACGATGCCGGTGGACACCGGGAAGACGCCCTGCAACCACTTGCCTATGGTCCGGTACACCGTCTCCCGGTAGCGGACGTCGACGAGGTAGACGGTGACTTTCACTATGTGCTCGAGCGATCCGCCGGCCTCCCGGACGAGCATGTCGATGTTCGCCATCGCCTGCTCGGTCTGCGCCTCGACGTCGCCGACCCCCACCGAGTCTCGGGTGTCGAGGTCCTGTCCGATCTGGCCCCGGATGTAGACGACCCCGTTCGCGACGACTGCCTGGCAAAGGTCGTTGTCGAGGTTCTGCTCCGGGTACGTGTCCTTCGTGTTGAACGGACGGATGCGGGTGTGGACGGTCAACGTTCTGCTCCGGTCCCCGCGACGGCGGGCTCGAGGTGGACGAGGGACGAGTGGGCCGCGTACGCGCGCTGGATGTCGATGTGGTCCGCGAGGTACCCCGCATCGTGCCAGACGCCCCAGATGAAGCTGGATCCCCGGCGGGACTGCCAGGGGAGCCCGAGGAAGTAGATCCCGGGTTCGGTCGAGACCCCGCGCTGGTGTCGGGGCCTGCCGTCGTCGTCGGTGGCGTCGGCGGGCAACCAGCCGTAGTCGGACGAGTACCCGGTCGCCCACACGATCGAGGTCACACCTGCGGCGACGAGGTCGAGTTCGAGGAGCGGGTGCTCCGCCGCATCCGGCAGCGGGCCGAGGACGTGCGCCCCGGGCTCCTCGGGCAGGTCGATACCGTTGCGAGCGACGTACGCGTCGGCCTCGGCCAGGAGTGATAGGTGGTTCTCGTCACCCCGAGTGATGTTTTCGCGGAGGTCCGGCGCGAACCGCACGACGCCGCCCTCGTAGGTCCGGGTCCGGCCGACGAGGGTGATGCCGCTCGCCGCCAGGTCGCGGAAGTCGACGGTGTGGCCGCCGCCGGCGCCGCTCACGGCGATGGTCACGTGTTCTGCGCCGGACGGAGGCGTGGCCGCCTCCCACTTATCGAGGACACCGAGCCACCAGACGAAGTCGCGCCCACGGTAGGCGCGCGGTGGTCGGTCGTGCGGCCCGACCGACAGCAGGACGTCGCGGCCGGCGGCTCGCAACTCGGCTGCGATCTGCACGCCGGACGAGCCGGCGCCGACCACCAGCACCGCTCCGGCCGGCAGCTGCGCCGGGTTGCGGTACGCGTTCGAGTGCAGCTGCTCGACGGGCGCCGTGGCGGGGACGACCGGTGGGACGACCGGAGTCTGGAACGCGCCGGTCGCCGCCACGACGTAGCGGGCGTCGTACGCACCGTCGGACGTCTCCACCCGGTAGCCGGGACGCCCGACGAGCTTGCGTACCGAGTGGACCTCGACGCCGCACCGGACGGGCAGTGCGAACCGCTCGACGTACCGGTCGAAGTAGTCGGCGACCTCGTCCTTCGTGGCGAACCCGTCCGGGTCGATGTCGAACTCCATACCCGGGAAGCGGTCGTGCCAGGCCGGCCCGTTGGCGACGAGGGAGTCCCAGCGTCCAGTCCGCCAGCGCTCGGCGACTCGGCTCCGCTCGAGGACCACGTGGGGCACTCCTCGTTTCGTCAGGTGCTCGCTCATCGCCACGCCGGCCTGGCCGGCGCCGACCACGACGACCTCGGTTGCTCGGTCGGACATGTCCACCTCCACTCGGAACTGGTTCGTTCCGTTGCGGATCAGCGTGACCGTCATCCGATGAATCGGTCAAATCGAAGAAGGTCATTGACTGCATCAGCAAACACGATGATGATCTTCCGTGAAACACAACCGAAATCAATGGGTGGCGAGCGCCTCCGTCACGACCTCTGCCGCGACCTCCGAGAACGCCCGAGCGCGTGCGGTCGTCCGCGTCGCACGCATGGCGGCCAGGACGACCGAGAGCGACGGGATGTCGTCGGCGATAGGCCGAGCGACCACCCGGGCGCCGTCGTAGGTCTGATCGTGGCGCGGATGCTGATTGAGGATCGAGAACCCGTGGCCGTGTGCGACGAAGGCCCGGACGGTTTCGTAGCTCATCGACCGGTGTCGGATCTGGGGCTGCAGCCCGACGGAGGCCAGGATGCCGATGAAGTAGTCACGGCTCTGTGGCAGGTCGAGCAGGATCATTGGGTCACGGGACAGCTCACGCAGGAAGACCTGCGGCTTGGCGGCGAGGGGGTGGTCTGCCGCGAGCAGCACGTGGGGCGGGACGTCACGCAGCACGGTCGTGCGGATGTCCGGGCCCATCGGGAAGTCGTAGCCGATCACGAGCTCGACGCGGCCGGACCGGAGCGCGTCGCGAGCGCCTTCCGCATCGACCTCGTCGACCTCGATCTCGAGGTACGGGTGGGACTCGCGGACGCGCGTCACGATCGCAGGCAGCACGAACGGAGCGAGGGTGACGAAACACCCGATCCGGATCGAGCCGCGGACCTGGTTGTCGATGCCGCGTGCTGTGTCCAGCGCCTCCTCGAGGTTCAGGATGAGCGCGCGGGCATCGCCCAGGAGCTGCTGTCCAGCTGCGGTGAGCGCCAGACCTCGGGCGCGTTGCCGAATGAATAGCTGTGCTCCGATCTGCGCCTCGAGGTGCGCGATCGCCGCGGAGATCGCCGACTGTGCAACGAGCAGCTGCTGTGCTGCGCCGGTCATCGAGAGGCAGTTGGCAGCCTCGACGAAGTACCGCAGCTGCATCAGGGTGACGTCAGGTTTCCGGCCCATCCGAAGGACCTCCGTTTCGCGTGTGTTACGAACTTGTGTCGGGATGATCTCCCTTGCGACTGCATCTCCCTTGGTGATGCCTTGCATCATCTAACGTCATTCGCGAGATGCGGTCCAGTCACGTGATGCTTCTCCCCACGGTGATTCGGTCACCGTTTATCCGAGGAGGCCCGCATGGCTACTGAACTCCGCACCGACGCGCTCGGCGTCGAGTCGCACACGATCGACTACATCCCCGAGACGGAGCGTCACGGGAAGGCCCGCAACTTGTTCACGATCTGGTTCGGCGGCCAGATTATGATGCTGACGATCGCGACCGGCCTGCTCGCCACCGTCGTCTACGGGCTTCCGGTCTGGGCGGCGCTCCTGGCGATGGCCGTCGGCAACGTGCTCGGCGGAGTGGTCATGGCGCTGCACGCCGCGCAGGGGCCGCAGATGGGCGTGCCGCAGATGCTCCAGACGCGAGCGCAGTTCGGGTCGTTCGGCAGCCTCCTCGTCGTGGTCATCGTCGTCGGCATGTACGTGGCGTTCTTTTCGTCGAACATCGTGCTCGGCGGGCAGGCGCTGAACTCTCTTGTTCATATCGGCGGCGGCATCTCCACCGTCGTCATCGGACTGGTCAGTGTGGCTGGGGCGATCTTCGGGTATCGGCTGCTGCACGTGTTCGGGACCGTGATGAGCTTCGTCGCAGGTGGCGCGCTCCTGCTCGTCTTCGTTTGGATGTTCGCTGTCCAGGGTCTGCCCGCGGGGACGTTCACCGGCGGCTCCGTGACGCCGGCCGGGTTCATGGCGACGGTCTCGCTGGCCGCGCTGTGGCAGATCGCCTACGCGCCGTACGTCTCCGACTATTCGCGCTACATGCCGAAGGAGACGGGCACCCGCGCGGCGTTCTGGGCGACCTTCTCGGGTGCTGTCGCCGGGTCCTTCCTCGCGATGGCTCTCGGTGCCATCGTGGGCGCCGCGATGCCGAAGCTCGACACGGCTGCCGGCCTGACGGCTCTGACTTCGGGGATCAGCGGGATCGCGATCCTGGTGTTTGGCGTCGGCATCAGCATCAGCAACTCCATGAACCTGTACTGCGGCAGCCTCTCCGTCATCACGATCGGCCAAACGTTGTTTCCTCGGTGGCACCCACGTGCCGGAGCCCGCGCGGTGATCGCGCTGGTGCTCTTCGGGATCGCTCTGGTGCTCGGCCTCGCGTTCGCGGACAACTTCCTCGTCAACCTCAGCAACTTCATGGTGCTGCTGCTGTGCGTTCTCATCCCGTGGACCGCGGTGAACCTGGTCGACTACTACCTGCTCCGCCACGGTGAGTACGACATCGCCTCACTGTTCCGCAGGGACGGTGGCGTCTACGGCCGGGTCAACGTCAACGCGGTCGTCTGCTACCTCGTCGGCATCGCCGTCCAGATCCCCTTCGTCGCCACCGCGTTCTACACGGGACCGGTCGCGACCGCACTCCACGGCGTCGACATCTCCTGGATCGTCGGACTCGCCGTCATCTGCCCGCTCTACTACCTCCTGATGCGGCGGAGCGCGGCGAGGCACCCCGTCCCCGCTGCTGAAGGCACCGTGATCCCGAGGACCGTGGAGGTCGCTGAATGACCACCGTGGCGCTACCCGCACGCGACGACGTACAGTACTGGACAACGGCGGCTGCGGCGCTGCGGATCAGGCGGGATGCCTGGATCGACGGTCGAGCCGTTGCAAGTGTCGACGGGCAGCGCCGGGACACCATGAACCCGGCGACCGGCGCAGTCCTCGCCGAGGTGGCGGAGTGCGGGGCGGCGGACATCGACCTCGCCGTCCGAGCCGCCCGCCGCTCCTTCGAGGACGGACGGTGGTCCCGACGCGCACCGCGGGAACGGCAAGCGACGCTCAGACGGCTCGCCGACCTGATCCTCGAGCACACCGACGAGCTGGCACTCCTCGACACGGTAGACGCCGGGAAAACCATCGCTGACACCACCGCTATCGACGTCCCGGGGACCGCCGCCATCCTGCGCTGGTACGCAGACCTCGTCGACAAAGTCCCGGACGAGGTCGCTCCGACCGGCGAAGGTGAACTCGCCCTGGTGCGGCGAGAACCGCTCGGTGTCGTTGCCGCCGTGGTCCCGTGGAACTACCCGCTCGAGATGGCGATGTGGAAGCTCGCACCCGCCCTGGCATCCGGCAACTCCGTGGTGCTGAAGCCGGCCGAGGAGTCGCCGCTCTCGGTGCTGCGGCTCGCCGAGCTCGCTACCGAGGCTGGCCTGCCAGATGGCGTGCTCAACGTCGTTCCGGGAGCCGGCCCGGTGGCAGGGCGCGCACTCGGGGTGCACCCCGACGTCGACGTCGTGGCCTTCACCGGCTCAACGCCGGTCGGCAAGCTGTTCCTGCAGTACGCGGGGCAGTCAAACCTCAAGCAGGTATGGCCGGAGTGCGGCGGCAAGAGCGCCAACCTGGTCTTCGCCGACACCGCCGACCTCGATGCCGCGGCCGACGGCGTCATCGCCGGCATCTTCACCAACCAGGGGCAGGTCTGCTCCGCCAACTCCCGACTGCTCGTCGAGCGCAGCATCCACGACGACCTCCTCGCGCGCGTCGTCACGAGGGCATCGACCATCGCCGTCGGCGATCCGCTCGACCCGGCCACCAGCATGGGGCCGCTCGTCAGCCGCCGTCAGGCGGAGCGTGTTCGCGCCTACATCGAGACCGGCAGGGGAGAGGCGACGCTCGTGCACGGCGACGGGATCGTCGCCGGAGCAACCAGTGACGCGTTCGTCGCGCCGACGATCTTCTCGGACGTCGCACCGGGCGCCGTCATCGCCACCGAGGAGATCTTCGGGCCCGTGCTCGCGGTGATGCCGTTCGACAACGAGGACGAGGCGATCGCCCTGGCCAACGACTCCGTGTACGGACTCGCCGCGTCCGTCTGGTCCGACCGGCTCTCGCGGGTCCACCGCATCGCACCACGGCTGCGGGCCGGCACGGTCTCGGTGAACACGGTGGACGCCATCGACGTCGGTGTGCCGTTCGGTGGCTTCGGTCAGTCCGGCTTCGGGCGCGACCTGTCCGCGCACGCACTCGACAAGTTCACCGCACTCAAGACGACGTGGATCAAGCACAGCTGATGGGCAGCCCGGGATCGACCCAGATGCTCGAGCACGGTGCGCTCCGCAGGACGCTCGGACGGGCGGACATCGTCCTGCTCGCCGTCGGAGCCATCATCAGCATCGACACGATCGCGCAGATCGCCGCGTCCGGCGGAGCCGAGGCGTTCACCTGGACGCTGGTCATCGTCGTCACGTTCCTGCTGCCCTACGGGATGGTGACCGCCGAGCTGGGGAGCGCTTTCCCAGGAGAAGGGGGCCCGTACCTATGGGTCCGGATGGCCTTCGGCCGGTTCGCCGGCGCGATCACGTCGATGCTCTACTGGGTCACGAACCCGATCTGGATGGGTGGCTCCCTCGCGTTCATCGCCGCCGAGACGTGGAACGGGTACGTCACACGGTCGGCAGCAGGAAGCGCCGGCGACCTGGTGTTCAAGATCTGCTTCATCTGGATAGCGATCGGCATCGCGGTGATCAGTCTGCAGCGTGGGAAGGTCGTCATCGCAATCGGTGCGATCGCCAAGCTCGCACTCGTCGTCCTCGTGGTCGTCACCGTCGCCGCGTACGCCGCGCAACACGGCCTGCACGGCGCCGCCGCCGGAGCGTTCGCGCCGACGCTCGGCGGCTTCCTCGCCGTCACCCCGATCGTCCTGTTCGCCGTGGTCGGCTTCGAGGCGCCCAACGGCGCCGGGGGTGAGATGCGCGATCCGCAGCGCGACGTCCCCCGCGCCGTCGCGGCCTCGGGCGCCATCGCTGCGCTCGCGTACCTCGTCCCTGTCTTCGCCATCCTCACGGTCCTGCCGAGCGCCAAGATCGAGGGCGCGTCCGGCTTCCTGGACGCCGCCAGCCTGGTATTCGACGTCTACGGACCCGCGGCCCCGGCGCTCCGGGTCATCGCCGCACTCGTGTTCGTGTTCGTCGTCCTCACCCAGGCCAGCGCCTGGATGGTCGCGTCCGACCGCGTACAGGCGGCGGCCGCGGCCGAGCGGGCGTTCTTCCGGTACTTCGGTCGCTTCTCCGACCGGCTCGGCACGCCCGTTCGGATGAACGTCCTCTCGGGCATCGTCTCGACCGCCTTCTGCATCGCGGCGACGCTGCTCCTGCACGGCAGCACGAGTGCGGTGTTCACCGTCGTGCTGACCGTCGCGGTGTCAACCTTGCTCGTGTCATACCTGGTGATCTTCCCCGCCGCCGTGGCGCTCCGCCTGAAGTTCCCGTCGGTCGAGCGCCCGTTCCGAGTCCCGGGCGGCGCGGCGGGCCTGGTCACCTGCACCGTCGTCATCTTCTTGTGGGTGCTCCTCGGATCGTGGGTCGCCGTCTTCCCGGGCACGCTCGAGACCGTGTTCGGCATCCACTACGACTTCCTTGACACCTGGGGCGTCGATCGGACGACCTTCGAACTGTTCACGATCGGGACCCTCGTCGCCGTGTGCCTGCTCGCTGTTGTCGGCTACCTCGCAGAGCGACGCCGCCGGCCGACGCTCTCCCCGCAGCCGACGCCGATCGACGCAGCCGAGACCACCCGGACGGACGACCGATGACCGACGACGCAGACCTGTTCGACTACCTGGTGGTCGGCGGGGGCACCGCCGGCGGCGTCGTCGCGGCCCGCCTGTCCGAAGACCCGGCAGTGACCGTCGGGGTTCTCGAGTGGGGACCCGACGACCGAGGCGAGGACCGCGCTCGGTACCTGCGCCGCTGGGCGGAGATGGTCGAGAGCGAGTACGACCTCGACTACCGCAGCACGCCGCAGGAACGAGGGAACTCACGCATCCGGCAGACCCGGACACGACTGCTCGGCGGCTGCTCCACGACGAACACGATGATCTCCTGGCGGCCCCTCCGCGCGGACCTCGACGAGTGGGTCGCTGCCGGCGCGGCAGGATGGGACGCCGACACCGTCCAGCCGTACTTCGACCGGCTCGCCGTCCCAATCCACCCCGTCGCGCCCGAGGACCGCAATCCCTTCGTCGCCGACGTCGTCGCCGCGGCCGCGGCAGCACTCGGCCTGCCCGTGCAAGACCGCTGGAACGACGGACGCACCGACGTGGATGCCCGAGGGACCGGCTTCTTCGAGCTCGGCTACGACCCTGCGACCAACGTTCGCGGCTCCACGTCAATCGCGTACCTGCACCCGGTGCTGGACGTGCGGCAGAACCTCCACGTCATCACCGGGGTCCGAGCCACCCGGGTCCTGTTCGACGACGGTCGCGCCGTGGGCGTCGAGTACCGCGATGAGGCCGGGACGCTGCGCACCGCACGCGCCCGACGGGAGATCGTGCTCGCATGCGGCGCAATCGACACACCGCGCCTCCTGCTCCTCTCCGGCATCGGCCCCCGCCGAGTCCTCGACGACGCCGGAGTGCCAGTCGTAGTGGAACTCCCGGGCGTCGGCGAGAACCTGCAGGACCACGCCGAGGGGCTCGTCGTGTGGGAGGCGACCCAGGTCCCGCCCTCGGTGAGCGCGAGCGGATGGGACGCCGGCGCGATGCTGCGACTGCACGAGGGCGGTCCGCAGCGTCCCGACGTGATGATGCACTTCCCCGTGCAGCCCGTCGTCGACCATCCACGGGCCCTGGGCGTCGAGTTCCCCGAGGCCATCGTCGCGATCGCACCGAACGTGGCGAAGCCGCACAGCCGAGGACGGGTAACGATTTCCTCGGCGGACATCGACGAAGCACCCGTCATCGACTACCGGTACTTCACCGACGACGACGGCCACGACGAACGGATGCTCATCGCCGGCGTCAGGGCCGCGCGTGCGATCGCCGAGCAAGAGCCCTTCCGCCGCTGGATCGCGCGCGAGGTCTTCCCCGGTGCTGAGGTGCAGTCCGACGAAGAGCTCAGCGCCGTTCAGCGGGCGAACCACCAAACCGTGTACCACGTCAGCGGTACCTGCCGGATCGGCGCACCCTCGGATCCGCTCGCCGTGGTCGACCCGGAACTCCGCGTGCGGGGCATCGAAGGACTGCGCATTGCCGATGCGTCGGTCTTTCCGACAGTGCCGTCGGTGAACCCGGTCGTTACTGTTCTCATGGTCGGGGAGCGAGCCGCGGACCTGATCCGTCTCGACTCGAAGTCGCATCTCGCGATGCACGACGCCGCAGACCCCGAGCGGGCTCGGTCCGCGGCGGACGTGTGACAGCCGTCATCGCAGTCGATCAGTCATTGGGAGAGCCGATATCGTCCAGGCGACGGCGCGGCTGATCCGGGAGCGCGGGGCCGACGCGGTCTCGCTCCGTGACGTCGCGCAGCAGGTGGAGACCGGCGCAGCGTCGCTCTACGCGTACTTCGCGAACCGCGACGTCCTCCTCGAGCACGTGCTGGACGAGGTTTACGGCGAGGTCGTCCTCGTCGACGCCGTCGACGAGGACTGGCGGAGCGCGCTCGCGGCCACGATCGTCAACACCATCGAGGCCCTCGCCGACCATCCGGGGCTCGGCGCGGTGGCGCTCGGCTCGATCCCGACCCTGCCCGGAGCGCTCCGCCTCGCCGACCACGAGCTCGCACTCATGGGCCGCGGTGGCGTCCCGGAGTCACGGGCTGCCCTCGCGATCGACCTGATCTCGCAGTTCGTGGCCGCGACCGCCACCGAACGGACACTCCGCGGTGCGCCCGGCGACGTGCAGGACCGGGACAGCGTCGAACAGGCCTACCGCTCGATGGACCCCGAGCGCTTCCCCCGCGTGGCGCACGCCGCCCGCGCACTCGTCGGTCCCTCTGAGCACGACCGGCGCGACTTCGCGATCGGGGTCATCATCGCCGGCCTCGGGTCGTCGCCCGGCTGAGCTGCCCCTGGTTGTCGGCAGTCAGCTGCGGTTCGCATACTCGCCCCAGCCACTTGGTCGCTTAGACGAAGGGGAATGTATGGGAACTCGACAAACTGACATAAGCGCACGCTATCGGCGCCGGTACGAGGATGGCTGGACAAGCAGCGTGGTCGCCGACGACGTGGTTCTGCGCTGTGTTGTGATCGGCGGCACCCTCAAATCATTGATACGTCGAGAGCTCGAGGAGGTTTTGGTCGGGGTCTCGGATGTAGACGCTGGTCATTGGCCCGAGTGCACCGGAGCGCTCGGTGGGGCCTTCTTCGATTGGGATCCCGGCACTGGTGATGGCCGCGCGGATGGACTCGGGGCCGTCGTCGACGATGAAGCAGAGGTCTCCGCTGCCGGGCGTGGGGTGCTCGGCGGACGGCTGGAACGAGTGTCCGTGTTGGTGCAGGTTGATTTTGCTCTGCCCGAACCGCAGCGCGTGCCGGTCGTCCGTGACGACATGCTCGAAGCCAAGCCGTTCGTAGAACGCCACCGAGGAGTTGATGGACTCGACGGTGAGGACGAGATGGTCGAGGTGGTCGATCTTCATGATTCGGTCCTAAGATTCGATGAGTGCGGGTGTGCCGGTTGCTTCAGGTGTCGTGGTGTCGGAGCCAGTCGAGGGCGAGCTGACGGCTCGCGGCTGCTGCGGCAGTGAGGGTTCCATTCGCATCGCCAGCGCCGTGTTCCAATCCTGGGTACTCGACGTACTGGTAAGTGATGTGGTGTTCGGCAAGGATGTGGGCGAAGGAGCGTGCTCGGTCGGCGAAGACGAGGTGGTCCCGCCCGCCCTGGTAGATCAGTGTCGGCGGTGAATGGGCGCTGATGTGGGTGGCTGAGTCCGTGAAGCGGTACCGTTCAGGGTACTGGGCGGGCGTACCGCCGACGTACCACTGCTCAACGAGGCGGCCGATCGCGCTGCGGTTCCCGATGCCGCTGAGGTCGACTGCCGGGTAGCCCGCTATCACTGCCCGCACTGTGGGGATCGCGGCGTCCGATGGGTCGCAGCTTGAGGTGAGGGTCTGGTTCGCGGACATGTATGCGGCGTTGACAGCGAGATTCCCGCCAGAGGACAGACCCAGTGTTGCGATCCTGCTCGGGTCAAGCTGTTCCGTGTGGCCTGCCTTGCCGATCCACGCGAGTGAGCAGCCGATGTCCGTGACTTGGGTTCTCCACGGGTGGTAGTGCGAGGAGGCGAGGCGGTAGTCGACGTCGAGGACGGCGTAGCCGTGCTCAGGTAGGAACCCGGTGTACGCATTGGGTCCTCGGGTGCCGGTGGAGAAGCCGCCGCCGTGGATCGAGACCACAACGGGCCAACCTGCATCCGGAGCGGTACCACGGGGAAGGTAGAGGTCGGCTCGGAGTGTGGTGTTCCCGGCCCTGCCGACCGTCACGGTCTGGTCTGGGGAGCTGCTCAGCCCGGTGAAGGGCAGTGTTGGCAGTAGTGCGCTTGACCCGGTGCCGAGTGAGGCGATTGAGATCGCGAGGACCGTCGTCGCTGTGATCGCGCTGAGGGTCCCGGCTGACCCGGTCAGGAGCAGGGCAAGCGGAAGCCGGTGGCGGGGATGCCTCGCCCGTTCAGGTTGGTCACGTCGGCGCTGTGCCACGGGTGTTCGCCAGAGTATGGCGGCGCAGACGACGCCGAGGAGCCCGACGACCATGTTCCAGATTCCGAGCGCATCGCGCAGGGTCCCGAGCAGGATGATCAGGAACTGGGACACGTCCCACTGCAGCAGCGGCATCGTCCACGACACCGGCACGATGGTGAGCAGTTGGGCGAGCAGCGTGTACGCGATCGCGACGGTTGCCGCTGTCGTCAGGGCGTGTCTGGCAAGTGGGGTCACGTGCCGTGCTCTGAACGTCACTGAGGTGCCTCGGGCTGGTGCGCGGCGGTGAGGGCAGTGAGGGCGTGCTGCCGCCATCGGCGCGCGGATTCCATCGCGGCCGTGTAGGCGCCGGAGCCGTGGATGTGCCCGCGGCCGAGGTACCCGGAGGCGGGTACGCCCGATGCTCGGAGGCGGTCGACGAAGCGCGGGGCGTCGTCGCGAAGCGGGTCGAACTCGGCCGACATTGCGTAGGTCTTGGGCAGTCCGGACAGGTCTTCTGCGAGGAGGGGGGAGATGTATGGGTCTGCGGCGGCGCGTGCGGTGTCGGCGAGGTAGAGGGGGCCGAGCATGTGCAGGGTCGGCAAGTCCAGTCCGTAGCCGGTGGCGTTCTCCTGCACGCTGGGACTCCGGAAGGTCAGGTCCAGGGCTGGTACTTCGAGCAGTTGGAACATGACCCGTGGGCCGTCTTCGTCTCGGAGCTTCAGCGTCAGTGCAGCGGCGAGGTTCGCTCCGGCGGAGCCTCCTCCGATGCTGATACGGCTGGGGTCGATGCCGAGTTCTTCGGCGTGGTCGACTGCCCAGAGGAGCGCGTCCTGGGCGTCGTCGAGACCTGTCGGGTACTGGTGTTCCGGTGCTTTGCGGTAGTTCACGGCCATCGTGACGCAGTCGGCGGCCACCGTCCGTTCCCGGCAGAGCGCGTCGACTGGGGCGGTGTGGGCGGAGCCGAAGACGAACCCGCCGCCGTGGAGGTAGAGGTGCAGGGGCCGGGGGCTGTCCGAGAAGGGTTTGTACACCGCGGCCGTTACGGATCCGCCCCTCACAGGGATGACGACCGTTTCGACATTCTGGACCGGCGGTCCGGGCTCGATGACCGGTCCGACCAGTGCGTTGGCGGCGGCGTCATCGGCAGCGCGGAACGCTGGCCAGTCGTCGATGCTCGGCGGGGTCCCGGGGAGCGTCTCGAGGAAGGGGACGAGGAACGGATCGAGCGGCATGGTGGTGGTCCTCAGCAGGTGTGTGGTCAGACGGTCACAGGCAGGAGCGGAGCGCCTCGCAGAGCGATTCCGCACGGCTGTCGGCGTCGCCTCCTGGTCGGTTGGTGACGTAGGCGAAAGACAGACCCGTCCCCGCATGCGCGAACGCGAGTTGTCCGCCGGCGCCGTCGTGGCCGAAGCTGCCTGCGCCTGCCATGCGGCGCGTGAGTGAGTCGATCATGAAGCCGGTGCCCCAGCGCAGTCCCCAGTCGTCGCCAAGGAACGGTGGGCCGCTTGACTGGACCCGCAGGGCATCTCGCACGGTCGCGGGCTGCAACAGTTCGACGCCGTTGAGACCGCCGACCGTGGCTGCGTAGATCTGCGCGAGTTCGTCCGCCGTGGCGACCAAGTTGGCGGCGGGTAGTTCCGCGGCGAGGAAGTCCGGTCGGTTGGCGCTGTCGAACAGGTGCGCACCATCGAACGCGCCGTGCATCCCCATGATCCGGTTCTGCATTGCTACCGCTTCGAGATCGGCCGTTGTGGCAGCGGGACGGTCTGGTGTGCTGCTGGGCGGTGGGACGATCTGGTAGGAGAAGTCGGCGCTCGACGGATCGACGCCGAATGACAGTTGGATGCCGAGCGGTTCGGCGATGTGGTGCTGCAGCCACTCCGCTGGCCTGTGGCCCGTTGCGCGACGGAGGGCTTCGCCGGCGAGCCAACCGAACGTGATGGCGTGATATGCGTGCGCCGTCCCCGGTTCCCATGTCGGCTCCTGCGCAGCAAGCGCGTCCGCGACGGGGGACCACTCCTGGAGCTGCTGCATCGTAATCGGTTCATCGGGGGCGACCAGGCCTGCTCGATGCGCGAGCATCTGCCGGAGTGTGACGGTGCTCTTGCCGTTTGCGGCGAACTCCGGCCAATACTCCGCGACCGGGGTGTCGAGGCTGAGCAGTCCTTGCTCGGCTGCCATGAGCACACAGATCGTCGTGATGCCCTTGCTGACGGAGAACACCACGCTGCGGGTGACCCCGGTGAAGGCAGATCCGTCATCTGTCACCCCGGCGTACAGCTGCACGACGGGTTCCCCATTGCGGTACACGCTCACTGCGGCGCCGGTCTCGGCCCCACGCGCGAAATTCGCACCGAACGCGTCGGCGACGGCGTCGAAGCCCGCTGACACGGACCCGCGCACCTCAGCGCCGGTCATCGGGCGCCTGCGGGTGTTCCGACGCGTCGTCGAAGCTGCCAGCGGGAGCGGTGACCGCGGTTCCTGCCTCGAGACCCGCGATGCGCATGAACTCGCCGAAGATCCGCTGTGCGTCGATGCGTTCGTCGAGGAGCCATTGCAACTGCAATCCGTCCATCACAGCGGCGATCAACACCGCCGCATCGTCCGAGCCGATCCGCGGCGCCCAACCCTCGTCCTCGGCCCGGCGGACCTCGTCCGCAAACTGGTGTCGGATGCGTTCGTACCGAGTCGTGAAGAACTCGTGCGCTGGATGATCCCTCGCCACCGCTTCAGCGGAGAGCGTCGTGAACACCTCCGTGATGGCCGGCTCGCCGAGCGACTGCATCAGCAGGCGAGTCAAGTCACGGACGTACGCCGAGCCGTGCAGCTGCCGCTGTTGGTCCTGGTGCTCCTGATCCCGATGCTCGAGCACCGCGATGAGGAGTTCGTCCTTCGTCGGGAAGTGGTGACGGAGGCCGGCGAAAGTCATGCCTGCTTCTTCGGCGATGCCGCGCATCGATGACCCGCTGTACCCGAACCGAGCAAAGCTGCGCCTCGCCGCCGCGAGGATGTTCTCTCGCTGGGCGGCGGTCTTCGCGTAGGGTCCGCGCCGTTTCCCGTTCGTCACGAGGCGAGCGTACCGCGCTCCCGAACAAAATGCTTGCAGGTGAGCGGTTTTCGTGGTTACTCTTCCGACACCCCGACGACGAAGCGGAAGGACCGGGTGATGCGGACCCAGATCGAGCGCCCGATGCGCGCACACTTCGACCCTCCCGTGGGCGTGAACTTCTGGTCACGCGGCGGCGGCCCGTTCATGTGGCGCGACTTCGACGCGGCGCTTGTCCGAACGGAGCTGGAGGTGATGCGGCGGCACGGTGTCTCGTTCACGCGGTCGTTCTTCTTCTGGCCCGATTTCCACCCGGAGCCCTGGTCGATCGACGAGACGCGGTGTGCTGCCTTCGAGGAGTTCCTCGACTTGCACCAGGCACTGGGGATGACCACGATCCCGACGTTCTTGATCGGCCACATGTCCGGTCAGAACTGGGATCCGGCCTGGCGTGGGGGGCGCGACCTCTACAGCGACGTCTGGATGGTTGGGCGTCAGGCGTGGTTCATCCGCGAGATGGTGGCTCGCTTCCACGATCACCCGGCTGTCAGCGGGTGGCTGATCTCCAACGAGATGCCGCTGTACGGCGGCGGCGGCGGGCTGATGAGTCCCGCCGAACACGTCGACGGCGACGCGATCCGGTCCTGGGCAGAGCTCATGGTGCAAGCCGTCCGTGCGGCAGGTGGTCACCAGCCCGTCTCGTTGGGCGACGGCGCGTGGGGTAAGGAGGTCATGGGAGCGGACAACGGGTTCAGGCTTTCCTGGACCGCGCCGTTGGTCGACTGGATCGGACCGCACGCCTACCACATGAGCGACGACCTGCTCCGGCAGCACTTCATCCCGGCTTTCAATGCCGAGCTCTGCGCGGGGTACGGCAAGCCAGTCGTCCTCGAGGAATTCGGTGTGAGCGACTCGTTCGTCGCCGAGGACCACGCCGCCGACTACTACCGGCAGATCCTGTGGACGACACTCACCGCCGGCGTGACGGGATGGATCGCTTGGAACAACACCGACTTCGCCGCTGTCACACAGGAGCCCTACGACCACCGCCCCTTCGAGCTCTCGTTCGGCCTCACCGATACCACCGGACGAGCCAAGCCGGCGCTGGAGGAGCTCGCCCGGTTCTCGAGGACCGTCGAAGAACGGGGCCTCGCCGCTGCTCACCGCGCCCCAGCGCAGGTCGGGCTGGTCGTCAGCGGCTACTTCACCGAGCACCAGCCGTTCTGGTCCGAGACCGAGAACGACGCAATCCGCGCTGCACTGCTCGAGGCGTACATCGCCTCACGACTTGCAGACGCGCCACCGGCCATGGTCGCTGACGATGCCGCCATCCCGTCGGCGTCCTTGCTGATCGTCCCGTCCGCGAAGGCCATCACCACTCCCGGAACGCGAGCGCTCCTGAACGCAGCCGCCGCGGGGTCCACCGTCTGGGTCAGTCACTGCGTCGGAGAGACGTTGAACCAGCGCGCGTGGTGGTGGCCCGACGCCGACGAGGCGTTCGGCATCTGGAAGCGATCGCGCTACGGCGTCACGGAACCCATCACCGATGACCTCATCGAGATCCGTTTCTGCGCCGACTTCGGCGACATCCAAGAAGGCACCGTGCTGCAGTTCCCCGCCGGAGGTGCCTCGGAGGCGCGAGCGTTCCTGCCCGTCGAGGCTGAGGCGGCCCAGGTCGTGGCGCGGGACGGGCACGGACGTCCCGCGATCCTCGTGCACGAACGCGGCCTCGGACGCACAGTGCTCTCCACGTACCCACTTGAGCTCCTCTGCGCACGCACACCGCACGTCGACCACCGCCCGCTGGCTCAGCTCTACCGAGCGTTGGCCGTGGTTGCAGGCGTGTCAGCGCACGTCAGCACCGATGACCTCGACTCCTTCGCCGACACGCTCCTGACCGACGACGGCGGCGTCCACACAGTCGTCGTCAACACGGCCGGGTCGGACAGTGACACGATCGTCCGCCACGCCGACGGCGACACGGCTGCGGTGCATCTCCCCGCGTTCGCGGCAGTCGTTCTGGACCGCCACGACGATCTCGACCCTGATCGTGCACGCACGTCGATGACCGGGGTCGCCGCCGACGCCTGATCTGTCGACGGTCCCCTTTCCGCACCACCTTGCTCACACTCAACGATGAGAAAAGAGAACCCGATGACCATCATCCAGACCAGCCGGACCATTCGACGCAGGAGCGCCGCAGCGGCGGTCCTTGCCGCTGCGGTGGCGATCGCCATGACTGGCTGCTCCACTTCGACGACCGCGGACACGTCCGGTGGGACGACGAAGATCACCACCCTGAGTCTCTACTCCGGTAGCAGCCCGGCCGGGAAGTGGCTCAACGGCCTCAGTGCCGACTTCGAGAAGGCGAACCCTGGCATCGACGTGAGCAACGACTTCGTCGCACAGACCGATCTCCCCACGACGTACGGCAAGTCGATCGTCGCGGGCAACGAGCAGGACATCGTCATGACGAACCTCGTCGGTGATCCGACGACCTGGCTGCAGAACGGTGCCACCGTGGACGTGAAGAAGTACCTGAAGTCCTGGGGCCTCGACGACACGTTCTCGAAGTCCGCGCTGCAGGCGTGGACGAACACGAAGGGGCAACTGCAGGCCTTCCCCCTCGAAGGCTACAACTGGCCGATGTGGTACAACATGGGCCTCCTGAAGAAGGCGGGCATCGACACGCCTCCGTCGACGTGGGACGAGCTGATCTCTGACTCGAAGAAGCTCCGCGACACCGGCGTCCAACCGTTCGCCGTCGGCGCCGCCGACTACCCCGCGCCCGCCGTGATCACCCTCGTGGGCCTCGCGAAGATCGGCGAGAAGCGCTTGACGAAACTGTTCGCGACCGGGGACTGGTCCGATGCTGACGGCCAGAAGGTCATCGACGGCATGCTGCAGCTCCGCGACGCGGGTGTGTTCGATGACGACTCCGCCGGGATGAAGTACCCCGACCAAGTCGCTGCGTTCGGAGCCGGGAAAGCAGCGATGCTCTTCGACGGCTCCTGGGGGTACGGCAACGCCGCGACCTCGTTCGGGAACCTCGACATCCGGCTCGGCGGCTTCCCGCTCCCGAGCGGCAGCCCCGTCGACAAGCCGATCAGCTTCGCCGGCCAGTCCACCGGTGTCTGGATCAGCCCGAACGGCGAGAAGAAGGCCGACGCGGTGAAGAAGTTCGTGCAGTTCATGTACGAGAAGAAGAACCTCACCGCGTTCGCGAACCTCGGGTACGTGTCGCCGGCGAAGACCGGGACCCTCGACCTGGACACGAAGACCCTGCCGAAACTGAACGTCGAGTCGCAGGAAGAACTGCCGAAGGACACGTCCGTCTTCCAGCCCACCTACAACAGCCTTTCACCCACGGTGACCTCGGCGTTCTTCCGCGCGTCGACCCAGGCGTTCGTCAAGGGTGCGACCGCAGCGCAGGTCACGCAGAGCTTGGAGCAGGCATGGCAAGCCAACTGATCGAGTCAGTTGCGCTGCCGAGCACGATCGCTCGACGGCGCCACGTCCGCCGACAGCGGCGCAGTCAGGTCACCGAGGTGACGCCTGCGCTGGCGTGGTACGGGCTGTTCATGGTCCTGCCGCTGCTGGCGATGATCGCGCTGAGCTTCTTCAACTGGAACAGCCTCGTCGCCCAGCCGCACTTCGGCGGCCTGACCAACTACCGGTACCTGTTCCAGGACGAGATCCTCCGAACCGCCATCGTCAACACCGTCCTCTACGTCGGCGTCGGGCTGCTGCTCATCATCCCCGGCGGGTTCCTGCTCGGCTTCTTCCTCAGCCGACGACCACCTGGCCACGCGGTGCTGTCGGTGATCCTCTTCACACCGTGGATCGTGTCAGCGTCCGCGCGGGCGATGATGTTCACCGGCCTGTACCAGCCGTCCGGCGCGATCAACAGCATCCTGGGTGCGGTCGGGCTCGGTGGTCTGCAGCACCTCTGGTTGTCGAACCCGTCGACCGCGCTCTGGTCCGTCATCGCCACGGAAGCATGGGCCGGTATCGGCGCGACCGGTGTCATCTTCTCTGCTGCCCTCGGCCGGATCTCGCCCGAGACGTACGAGGCCGCGCGGCTGGACGGCGCGGGCGTCTGGCGGGAGATGTTCTCCATCGCATACCCGATGACGAAGGACTTCGTGGGACTGATGACGATGTTGCAGTTCCTCTGGCTCTTCCTCGGATCGGCGGGAACCGTCCTGCTGCTCACCAACGGAGGGCCGGGCTCGAGCACGATGACCCTCGCCTTCTACCTGTACGACCAGGCGTTCGTGTCCGGGCGGATCGGCTACAGCCAGGCGATCGGTGTCGTCGGCCTGCTGGTCGGGCTGATCGGCATGGGCGTCATCCGATTCGCCTTCCGGACCAGGGAGTGATGATGCAATCACGTGTCACCCGGGTGAAGCGATCGCTGGGATGGACGGCGGCGTACACCCCCGTCGTTGTCTACGCGATCCTCATCCTGCTGCCCCTCTACTACCTGCTGGTCAGCGCGTTCAAGTCGAACCTCGATATCACCCTGAATCCGCTCGGATTGCCGTCTGCGTTCTCGTTCGAGAAGTTCCTCGACGCGAACCGGTCGGTCGCGCTGCTGGCGTCGTCCGGCAACTCGCTCGGCGTCGCTATCGGTTCGGTCGCCCTCACGATCCTGCTCGCCGCTCCGGCGGCGCACGGGATCGCTCGCCGTGCCGGTGCCTTCTCGACCTTCGCGCAGGTTGCGTTCGGCTTCGCGTTCCTCATTCCGCAGTTCGCCGTGCTCGTGCCGACGTACCTGTTCGCGGTGAAGACGGGGCTGATCCATGCGCCGCTGCTGTTCCTCGTCCTGTTCTACGCGGCGATGAACGTTCCGTTGGCGGTGCTGCTCATGATCCCGTTCTTCCGAGCGGTGCCGAAGGAGATCGAGGAATCGGCGGAACTGGACGGGGCGACGGCGGCTCAACGGATGCGGCACGTCCTATTGCCGATCGTCACCCCGGGGCTGTCCACTGTCGCGATCTTGTGCTTCCTGTCCGCCTGGAACGAGTACATCTTCGCCCAGGTGATCACGACCAACACCTCCTACACGGTGCAGGTCGCGCTGCCGCTCCTCCGCAGCGAAGGGGCGTTCCAAGGCGCCGACGTCGACCTCGGACGGCTCGCCGCCGGAGTCGTGATCAGCGTTGTCCCGGTCTTCGTGTTCTACGCCATCCTTCGGCGACGACTCATCGACGCCTTCGCAGCCGGGGCGGTGAAGGGGTGAACCCGTGCTCGGGTGAGCTCTTACCGCGGTCCGTGCGGTGACCAGACGTCCGCCCTCGACCGGGCGGACGGAGCGGGATCCCTGATTCATCCCGCTCGGGGAGTGGTTCTCCCCGCGGCGGGGCCGCGCGGACGGGACACGCGGCCCCGCCAGCCCCGATGGGGCTCGCGATTACGAGCGCGCTCGGTCGGCGCCTGGCTCACCGAGCTCCAGGTGCAGCACCGGGTACGGGCGCCCGGCCTCGTCGGTCGGACTCCGTCCGACCGTCCGGAAGCCCCGGCGGGTGTAGAAGGAGGCGGCGTCCGGGTTCTGTTCGTTGACGTCCAGGCGGGTGACCCCGTGCTCGCGGACCGCCCGAGCCAGCAGGGCGGATCCGACACCCCTCCCGTGGTGGTCGGGGTCGACGAACAGCATCTCGAGGACGCCGTCGAGCACCCCAGCGAACCCGATCGGCTCGCCGCCGGACTCGGCCACGACGAGCGTCACCGCCGGGAGGTACGCGGTCGCCAGCTGCGCCTCGATCGCATCGCGGTCCTCGTCGGAGAGGAAGTCGTGCGTGGCGTCGACGGCACGCCGCCAGATCGCACCGAGCGCCGGGTACTCCGCTGGGTCGCCCGCTCGGAGGGCGAAGGCGGGCCCACTCCGGTCGTCGAACTCGCCGCGCAGCACCGCCCAGGTATCGAGCGTGGTCCACTCGCCCTTGAACCAGTCCGCCTCGACGGCGCGTCCCTCGTGCCGGAACCCGAGGCGCGAGAAGAGCCGCCCCGCCGCGGCGTTGCGTCCGTCGGTCACGGCGAACACCCGGTGCGCGCCCTGCTGACAGAACAGCCCCTCGACGAGGCGACCCATCGCTTCTGCTCCGGCGCCGACGCCTCGCGACGCCGGCGCGAGGGTCATCCCGACCTCGTACGTGTCCGGCTGGTCCGCGACGGCGTGGACGGCGAGGTCCCCGACGAGCGCGGACGTCGTCCGGTCGCACATGGCGATCTGGAGCCACTCGCCAGACTGCGCACGCACCGTGCTCGGCTGCGATGCGAGGAGTGCATCGGTATCCGCCTCGGACCAGGCCGGCGTCCACGACTGGAACCGTGCGGTGTCGGGGTCGCGACGGTAGGCGGTGAACGACGAGCCGTCGATCGCGCCGAGCGGAGCGAGGGTGAAACGGTCGGTCGTCATCGGGAACTCGAGCACGGCGTGCACGCTACCGGCCGGTGCGGTCGGCGTCGAACCGAATCCGCTAGAACAGGTTCCCGCTGCTGGCGACCTGAAGCGTGCCGACGGCCGCGGCGAGGACCACGAGCACGCCGACCAGTCCGACGAGTTCGCCTCTTCAGGAACGTGATCGGGCTCGCCGCGGTCCACGAATCGACTAGTCGCCCGGGCGGCAGTCCAGGAAGGTCAGTGAGCGTCCGACCACTTCATTGCCGATGATCCCAACGGGGAAGGAACACCGCGCACGAAGTCCCAGGGTGGGGTGATCTGCACGAAACTCGGAAAGGCACTGGTGCGTCCGAACGGTCCGTCGATCTGCACCGTGTCAACGGCGGCGAGCCCAGCGCGAAGGTCGGGTCCGGCCGTGATTTGGTTCGGGTTCGGCCCGAATGACTGGACCCAGGTGCAGACCCGTGCGAGGTCGACGTGCACGTGCCAGGAACCGCCATCGGTCGCCTGCCGGGTCAGCGCGGTCTCGATCCCTGCTGCCAGAAGGAACCCGGCGACGTAGTCATTCAACAGGTACGTCGGCGGAAGAGCGGCACGCTCCCCGCCGCCCTCTTCAAGAGCGAAACCGGTCGCGGAGCAGGCGAGCTGATCGAACCCGCCTCGGTCTGCCCACGGCCCGCGGTCGCCCCAGCCGTGTACGTCGGCGAAGACGAGCCCCGGGTGTCCGGTGGCGAGCTGTGCTGCGTCCAATCCGAATCTGGCGAGGTGGCGGTAGCTGTGGATGACGATGTCCGCACCGGCGAGAACGTCCTCGAACTGCGCCTTGCCCGCTGCTGTTCGAAGGTCGCAGAACGCGTTCCGCTTCCCGACGCCGGTCTCGATGATCATGGCGTTCGGGTCGGCCCGGTCGGGACGCGACACGTGGAGGACGTCTGCACCAAGTTCCGCGAGCAGACGAGCGGCAATTGGCCCGGCGATCACATGCGTGAAGTCGATGACGCGGACACCGGACAGCGGTGGGCCGGACGGCGCGAGCGGCGCACGGTGGACGGGGGAGGCGTCACCGGTGCGTTCGAGGCGCACCAACGGTTCTCTGGCGATCGCGTGCCCTGCGGCCGACGCCGCCCACTCCTCTCGGGACCGCACCATGGTGGCCGTCCCGCCGGCGGCAACGATTGCTTCCTCGAGTGCGAGCGCGTCCCAGCCCTTGGCTGCTGCCGCGATCCGATCAGCTCCCGGCGCACAGTCGAGCACGCGAAGGGCTCGATCGCGCAGGTGCGGGAAGGACAGGAGAATGAAGATCTCGCGGCCGTCACGGCAGGTGTAGAAGTCGCTGTCCCCCAACAGATGCGGGTCCTCCATGGTGGCCGCGGCTGGCACGTCACCTATCCGCGTCGCAAAGACAGCCATGAGCTGCAGCAGCGCATCCTCGGTCCGGACGCGCACAGATCGTGTTGGACCGCCTCGCAGCGCACCGAACCCCGCTGCCGCCGACCCGTGTGCGGCCATCGCTGCCGCCATGCACTCGGCGAGCCGATGTGGGGACGTCGTCTCGGGCTCGGAGCCAGCGATCTCCGCGTTGGAGAGATCGAGGGAAAGAACTTCGGACAGGTACTGAAGCGGCGTGGAGTTCATACGCGAAGCCTCGGGCCACCGATGGTGCAGATCACAGAATTGCCGCATCTGCGGCACCCTGAACACATGAGTCTCCATCGCAGCGTCGACCGGATCGTCGACGTACTCGACATGGTGGCCCGCGCGGACGTCCCGTTGACGGTGAGTGAATTGGCGCGCCGACTGCGCATCCCGAGGTCATCCGTTCATGACATCGCCCTCGGGCTGGTGTCGCGCGGCTGGCTCATCCGCACCGAGCGTGGACTCAGTATCGGGCCGGCTCCTTTGGTTCTCGAACTCCTCGCCGCGCGGCACGTCCAGTGGGCCAGGATCGACGTTGACGCGATCGCGGAACGCTTCAACACTGCAAGTGCGATCGCCGTTCTCCTCGGCCGCCACGTCGTCTACACCGCAAGATCGCAGCGGCCCTTCGACGAGCGCCTCGCTGTCGTTGCTGATCAGTACCTCCCGAGGAACCCGCTCACAACGGCGGCCGGGCGGCTCCTCCTAAGTGCTGCGCCAGAGGACGTGCGTGCAAACGTGCTTCGCGACGCGCGCCCAGCGCATCCGGAGCTCGTCGACGAATACGAACGGGTCCTGCCCACCATCCGGCGGCGACGAACGGCGTGGAGTGACGGCCTCTCACAAGAACCCGTCGCTGCGGTCGCGGTCTTCCCTGACCGAGACGACCGCGGAGCGCTCGTCCTCTTCGGCCGCCGAGGCATCGACACCGCACTCCTGAAGACCGCAGCCCACGAACTGACGAGCAACGGCCCATCATGAAGCCGCGACGCGTCGTTCGCGGATATCGACAGCCCGCGTACGAGCGCCGAACGGCTCGCCCCAGCTGGCGCAGCACGCCCCGAACACGGGCGATTCGCCGACGGAGGTGTTCGTTCGTCACATTCTCGGCACCAGTCACACGCCGATCGTGATCACGAGTTCGAGTCCGATACTGATCTGATGACACCACCGCTCGTCTCGGACGTCGCTCACTCCGGACTCACCGTGACCGACCTGGACGACGCCTTGTCGCTGTGGTGATCCGGGCTCGGTTTCACTGTCGAACGCGTCTTCTCACTCGACGCAGACACGACGGCCGCGACCACCGGCGTCGGAGAGGGGCGACGATCCGCGCAGCTACGGTCACGCTCGGCCACCAACGAGTCGAGCTCCTGCAGTACATCCCGCCCGAGCCGCCGAAGCGAGCGGGCTCCCCGGCGCGCATTGGCACGGCGCACATCGCGCTGACGGTCTCGGACCTCGATCGGGTGCTCGAGTTGTGTGCCATACACGGCTGGCGACCAGTCGGGACGCCACACCGGATGACTAACGGTGCCCGCGCCGGCACGCGCATTATCTATCTCGAGGGTACGCACGGCGGATTCCTCGAACTGATCGCACCCCCTCACCGGACGCCCTCTCGTCAGGAGCCGAGTGCCGGTTGAGACCGCTTACTTTCCGGATGCTTGTCTCGTCGGATGGATCTCGGGATTGCCGGCGACCGGGATCTCGCGCGAGGTCGCGGTCACCATGCGAGCTGCGTGTCGTCCTCGAAGACCGCGCCGGTGGGGCCGTCAGCAGGCAGGGTCGCGAGTCGCACCGCCTCAGCCGCACCCTCATCGGGGGTGCGCGTGCCGCGGAAGCCGTTGAAGTCCGTTGCGACGTGTCCAGGGGCGGCGCCGTTGATCTTCAGCGTGGTGTCCGCGAACTCGCGTGCGTAGTGCACCGTGATGGCGTTGACCGCGGTCTTCGAGCTCGAGTACACCATCGAGGGCTGCCCCACCCAGGCCCCCGCCTCGCCGATCGAGCCGCGCTTGCTCGTCACGTTCACGATCCGAGGCGCCGCTGCGTTCGTCAGCAGCGGCAGGAACGCGGCGATCATCCGCACGACGCCGAAGACGTTGACCTCGTACACGTTCTTGAAGTCGTCGACGGTCTCCTCGCTCGGCTTGGGCAGGTCCTCCAGCGGCCGGAACGTGAGCGTGTTCACGCCGGCGTTGTTCACCAGGACGTCGAGCCGACCGAACTCGTCAGCGACATCCGCGACGAGAACGTCGATCTGGTCCTGATTCGTCACGTCGAGAACGACCGGGCGCACGTCACCGTCGACGGTGACGGCGGCTGCCTGGCCGACCTCGGCGCTGCGCGCGCCGAGGAGGACCGTGAAACCTTCTCGCGCGAGACCGCGGACGATCGCGATCCCGATGCCCTTGTTCCCGCCGGTGACGAGCGCGACCTTCTGCATCCTGTTTGGCGTTGTCATGTCAACAGCATGCTCGCTCCGTGTTGATGCGTCAACAGAGGGTCGATAGAGTCGCTTCATGACCGCGCCGCTGACCGAGCACGAGCAACGCCTCTGGCATGCGTGGAAGACCGCAGCGGACACCGTCCGGCAGCGGGTGGCCGAGGACATCAAGGCTGGCTGCGGGCTTTCCGATCAAGACTTCGGGATCGTGACCCGACTCGTCGAGCTCGGGGGCGGCGAGCTCCGACAGAACGACCTCAGCGCCTCACTGCAGTGGGATCGCACCCGTCTGTCCCACCAGCTCACGCGGATGGAGAAGCGCGGACTCGTCAGCCGCACCGCGGTCGATGGCGGCGTGCTCGTGCGGATCACGGACGAGGGAGTGCGTCTCGTGCGTGTGGCCCGACCGATCCACGCCGACGCGGTCCGGAAACACCTCCTGCAACGCACCGAGGGCACCGACCAGGCTGCGCTGGTGCGAGTCCTCGAACACCTCGCGCTCGACAGCCCACCAGCGCCATCTCGATAGCCGGTCGCTAATGGGGCACGGGGACGAGGCGTCAATTGCCACAACTTGCCCGTGTGCTAGTTGACCTGGGCATTCCGTATGGCGGTCCCGCAAGAATGCCCGGTGAGGGGTGCCAAACGGTACATGCCCTAGCGCTCCTCGCGGGCCGCGATGAAGAAGAGGGGGGCGGTGGGGCGGCAGGCTCGGGACGACCAAACTGACATAAGAGGCTCGTATCGGCCGGCCAGTAGTAGGAGCGGCCGAACCGCCAGTGTCGTGGCGGTTCGGCCGGTCTGGGTGCTCGGGGGTGCGGGTCCCCTGAGGAAGTGTGTTTCGTGTCAGTGTGCGGCGTTGTATGCGTCGCGGACTGCTTGGCTGATGCGGCCGCGGCTGGAGACGTCGTAGCCGTTTGCGTTCGCCCACTCGCGGATCTTCGCAAGCTCGTCTGGGTTGCCACGTTTCGGTGCGGTGCTGCCGGGGTTGCGGGTCTGGCGGCCGCTGACCTTTCGCGCTGCGGCCACGTAATCCGAGAACGCTTCGCGGAGTGCGTCAGCGTTGTTGGCGGTGAGGTCGATCTCGTAGTGGTTACCGTCGAAGGAGAACTGGACGGTCTTGCCCGTGCCTTCTTCGATGGTGTCCCCGGTGAGATCGTCGATGAGGTGAGTGGTGACCTTCTGTGCCACAGAATTCTCCTATCAAGAGAGGCGGGAATGTCCATTGTTGCAGAGGATGGAAAATAGTGGGTCAGTCTAAGGAGAAAGACAGGTTCCTTCTCGACCATAAGGACGTTCCATATATCACTGAGCGTGTGAAAGTCACCGCACGTCCCTTTCTCCCAGGAGACTCGCAAGCCAAGCTCGACGCGGCCGCGGTGGAACGTTTCGTGTCGGCCACAGCGGGCGATCCTGACACGCGTATGGCCGTACTCGGAGTACTTCGGACACACGCGGCGAACGGCGCTGAGGTGGTGCTCTCCGGGACTGCGTTGCTGATCTCGGTTGCCGGCGTGATCCTCGCGGCTCTCCGGGGTGGTGCTGGCGATGGCTGGTCTGTTCTCGTCTCCGCGGCTGAAGCGGCTGCCCTCTTTGGTGTCGTCTTGTGGGTACTCAAGCGAGCTGGAGCCGCACACGTCCGCAAGCTCACTGCACTGGCGTGGTTGGGCGCGTACGAGGACGCGTTGCGGCGTGAGCCGCGGCCAGCGCGTTCTCGTTGGTTGGGTAAGTGACCCAGCAGGTCAGCGTGAACACTCACTGTTGGTGTCGTGTGCCGGCGATCGGTCCTCGTTTAGCCTGATCCGTATGAACTCTTCGGGACTGCGTGCGCAGCAGGTCGACCCTCGGGACGTACAGACGGAGTACGAGACCTCCGTGTATCGGGTGTATTTCGTGGACAGCAATGGGTCAACCGACGAGTACAGGCTCGAGGGTGCTGACGACGTGCGGCAGGTTCTTGCGTGGGCTGACGAGCACGCGGCGGGGCGCGGGTTTGACCTCTACGTGGAGACCGAGGGGCGCACTGGCAAGCGCCTCGATTTGCTCGTTAAGCAGCGGTGACACAGACGGGGAGGTGCCCACGAGAGTGGATACCTCCCCGTAGCCCCGTGTGTCCTAAAAGATCGCGGCGCTGGCCGCCTGACGACCGAGGACATGCAGACCATGACCGACAGCACGTCGAACCCGCCACGGTGGGAATGGGCGAGGCCGGCCGCCGAGCCATCCCAGCCGGCCGACGTGTTCGCCGGGCCTGCGGACTACGACGAGCTCGCAGCGCCGCCGGCGCCAGCGCGTGAGATCCCGATGGGGGAGTTCACCGAACGGGAGTGGGCGATCTTCCGAAAGGGACAGCGGTGGGGCTGGGAATCCCGGCAAGCCGAGGTCGACACCGCGTGGAACGCCTACAACGCCGCTGACTTCGACGCCGACCGGTACTACCGAGCCGCGTACGACCCCCACAACCACGACTGTGCAATCCACGCCAACAAGGGCCCGTACCAGGGTGCTCGCACCCGCCTGTTGCAGTGGGACTACTGGCCCGAGGAAGAAGAACAGCTCCCACCCGATCAGCATCAAGGGGATACGAGGCTATGACCAGCACCACCGCATTAACCGTCAGCGACGACATGAACGTGACCCTCCGCCGCGATGGGCGCTGTTCGGGGTTCAGCCCCAGAACCCCGTGTGGGTGGCGGCGGCTTCTTCCTCGAGGAGTGGCCCCGTGATGGTGATGTCTCGTCCGCCGTCTGCGAATACGAGTCTGCAGGGGTGGTTGAGCGTCGTGTTGTCGGGGTGGTTGCCAGTGAGGGCCAGGAGGCCAATTGCAGCGACCGCCGGCCGTGCGGCCCCCACTCGCAGATCCAGCCGCCAAAGCCGAAGCCGTCGCAGCATTAGACCCAGGCCTCAGGCACGCTCATGCAGAGCACTGGCGGGAACCCGGTTCCCGGATTCCCGCCAGCAAGTCACCGCTTCGCGGCGCTTGTTACTTGCTCTTCTTGTGCGAGGTCTGCGTGGTGCTGGGGTGCGACTTTGCGTACTTCGACGTCACGTACTTGCCAGTGATCGAGCTTTGCGACGAACCGCTGCTGCTCTTGCCGGACTTGGCCATGACTCCGCGCTCCTTCCTGCCGCGAACGAGCGGACGGTCCACCCTCTTCGACACCACCATGGCCACTCGGTAATCGCGCATGTTGTGATGCGACACGCCGCTGACCACTACATGTAGTGGTTGGCGGCGCAATCGGTGGTCGCGGGAGATCCGTGGCGCTTAGAATCCGCCGGCGGGCCGCGCCTGGTAGTGCTCCTCGAGCGCAGTGATCTCGTCGGGAGTGAGGTCGATGTCGACCGCGGCGGAAGACCATCCGAGGCCTGCGGCCCCTCCTGGCTTGATGGAGTTGTCTAGTTCTGCCGTCACCAGGAGGCCTCTGTGTCCCACGCTAATGCCCGTTTGACGGTGCACGGACGGCGATTGCTCGTCGCTCGTGGCATTCAGGACCACCGTCCCGTCGCTCATGTCGCCAAGGAGCTCGGCGTCTCGCGGCAGTGTGCGCACCGTCGCTCGTAATCTGAACGAGTACGGATTGGCGATCGTCGCGCGACGTAGAGCGTTTGACGAGCTCGTCGGCTTCAAGTGTCTTGATGCGGTGAGCGATTCAGCTCTTGTCTAAGCCCGAGCCGGTTCGGAGGATCCGCGCTTGCAGGCGGCCACCGGGGGCGGTCGATAGCGCTTCGAGGATTTTACAGTCCGGCGGAGTTCGTCGCATGACGCTCGATCGTGTGGCTCACGTCACGGCACCGACCTCTTGGCTGAGCTGTTGCAGTGCCCGCCACAGCCGTTCTTCGCTTTGGGAGAGATGCCCGCGTCAGGCTACCTTCATGATGCGACACGCGGTCGGATCCGCAGCGTCACGACCTGGAACGGCCGTAGCCCGAGCCGGACACGCCCACCGTCCTTCGTGAAGCGGCGGGCCGTGAGGGTCGGATCGGTGAGCGGACGTTCACGGAGGTCCACCTGCTCGACCGAGACAGCATCGATTCGGAGGTCGAGTTCTCCGTCGGTGCGAGCACCCAGTGCTTCATACACACGCACGATGACATCTCCGGATCGGTCATCGGCAAGCTTGACGGATTCCACCCGAATGCCGGAGGAAGTTGCAACGACAGGAGCACTGATCACGGCCGCCGCAGGTTCTCCTTTCACGACGCGGAGCGGCAGGTTTTGGTCGTACCCGCTTGCGACAACGTCCGCGATCGATGCTCCGGGGTGCACGGCGTAGGCGAAAGTGTGATGGCCGAGGTCCTGCTGAGGGTCGGGCGACTGCGCGCCGCGGACCAGGCTGAGGCGGATCTCGGTTTCCACCTCACCAGTGCTGCCCACGTGACGGGTGATGTCGTGCCCGTAGGTGCCGGCGTTCGTGACGCCGATGCCGTAGCCAGGCTCCTCGACGTGCACCCAGCGGTGTGCCATCACCTCGAAGCGGGCGTCGTCCCACGAGGTGTTCGTGTGCGTCGGGCGGCGCAGGTGCCCGAACTGGATCTCCGCACTGTGATGCTGCGCGTGCACGACGAATGGCAGTGAGGCCTTGAGGAGCTTCTCGCGTTCGCGCCAGTCCAGATCGATCCCGAGGTGGACGCGCACGTCATCGGCGTGTACTGCGATGGTCTGCACGAGCTCGGAGGAACCGAACAGCCGGCGGATCCGCACCGTAGCGCGCAGGTCACCGTCGGTGACGAGCTCGACGGACTGTGCACCCCGCAGCTCGATGAACGAGTTCCGGTAGTGCGCATCGATGTCCCAGGCATCCCATGCATTCGGGAGGTCCTCGTGCAGGTACAGCAGGTTCGCGGCGCGGTCGGTGGGCACGAGCTCCCGATCGTGTGCGAGGTCGACGATCGAATCGATGAGTCCCTCACTGTCGACGTGCACGCGCACCAGGCCGTTGTCGAGCACGACGCCGATCGCGTCGTGCGTGGCGGTCACCGGATTGGTGGGTGTGAGGACCGTCAGCGGAGAGAGCGCGTGGGCGCGGGCCTCGACCACCCCGACGGGTGCGCCAGTTTCGTCTGCAACGAGTTCACGTCGGTCGTGGTCCGCCGCGTTCACGACGACGCCGACCGCTCCGAGATAGGAGAGCGCGCGCAGGATGAGCTGATCGATCTCGGCGTGGTTCCGCCGGTAGGTGTCCTCGTTCTCCTCGTGTACCCATTGGATGGACGAACCGGGCAGGATGTCGTGGAACTGTTGGAGCAGCGTGGCCTGCCACAGCTCGTCGAAGCACTCGTATGGATATGCGGCGCCCTGCAACGCTGCAGCGGTCCACCACAGCTCGGCTTCACGAAGCAGGTGCTCGGCTTTCCGATTGCCGCGCTTCTCGCGGGCGTGCGAGGTGAACGTCCCGCGGTGCAGCTCGAGGTAGAGCTCGCCAACCCAAGTCGGTGCGTCGGGGTACTCCTCGCGGGCCCGGGCGAAGAAGTCGTCGGGGCGCTCGATCTCGACGCGGGGCGAGCCCTCGAGTGACTCGACCCGGCGCTGGCGCTCCATCATCTCGCGGATCGGTCCGCCGCCGCCGTCGCCGTAGCCGAAGGGCACGAGGGAAGTCGTCGCTGCACCCTTCTCCCGGAACTGCCGAACGGCGTGATGCAGCTCCTCGCCCTCGAGCGTCGAGTTGTAGGTGTCGATCGGCGGGAAATGCGTGAAGATCCGCGACCCGTCGATGCCCTCCCACCAGAACGTGTGGTGCGGGAACGTGTTCGTCTGGTTCCACGACAGCTTCTGGGTGAGGAACCAGTCGAGTCCCGCGAGCCGGGCGATCTGCGGGAACGCGGCGGTGTAGCCGAAGGAGTCGGGCAACCAGATGCCGTGCGTCTCGACGCCGAGCTCGTCCGCGAAGAACCGCAGACCCTGCGTGACCTGACGCACCATGGCCTCACCGCCGGGCAGGTTGCCGTCCGGCTCGATCCACTGTGAGCCGACGACGATCCACTGCCCGCGGGCGATGGCAGCCTTGATGCCCTCGAACACCGCGGGGTAGTGCTCCTTGACCCAGGCGTACTGCTGGGCGCTCGACGCCGCGAACTTGAAGTCCGGGTACTGCTCGGCCAGTGCCAGCACGTTCGAGAACGTCCGGCCGGTCTTGCGCTTCGTTTCCCGGATCGGCCAGAGCCAGGCGGAGTCGATGTGCGCGTGCCCGATACCGCTGAGCCGGTGGGCGGACGGGTTCGCCGGGCTCGCGAGAGCGCCGGCGAGCTCGGCCCGGGCCGCGGCGGCAGTGCCGACGATGTCGTCGAGCGCGAGGGCGTCCATCGCACGCTCGAGGTCGCGGAGCACCTCCTGGCGACGCGGATCCGTCTCCGGCAGCTCCTTGACCATTTGGAAGAGCACCTCGACGTCGAAGCGCAGCGCCCAGACCTCAGGCTCGAAGACCGCGAGTACAGCGGTGCGGAACGTGTAGATCGGCGTCTCGGGTGCGGTCTTCTTCGAGCCGAACCGCGTCGGGACGAACTCGTTGACGAGGATGTCCGGGTTCGCCGCGGCCTCGAGGTAGAGGTGCACCTGCTCGCCGCCCTGCGCCTCGTCGGCGATGCGGAGGTAGTGGTTGCGGGGGTGGATGCCCTTGATCGGTGTGCCGTCCGGCGTGTGCAGGAGTCCTTCGGCCTGGTTGCCGGGCCAGTCGCCCTGGAACCCCGGGTCCACGAGGAGCTCGACCGTTCGGCCGGCCCATTCCGCGGGGACCGTCCCGGTGACCTTGAACCACCAGGTAGACCATGCCCGGCCCCACTGCTCGCCGACCGCGAACGGCTGGTACTCGGCCGTCAGTGCCTCGGCCGCGGGCACGGGTTCGTCCGGTACCTGCCACGCGGCGAGGTCGACGGGCGTCCTGGCCTGGTGGACGGCCGGGACGATGCGTTCGTTCAGGACGCGCTCGATGCGCGCCTCGACGAGCTTCTGGTTCTGGTGCATGGGCGGGGTCTCCACGGGCGGGCGCCTCCAGGTCGCGGATCAGGAACGACCTGGAGGCGCGGTTCAGGAAAGGTAGGACAGGTGCGGGAATGAGGAGCGCGCGTCCTCCAGCAGGGCGCGGGCGACACGAACGGAGTCGACGAGCGGGTGGTGCGCGAGGGCGCGTAGCGCTGCTGCCCGGTCACCGTGCAGCGCCGCCTGGACGGTCTGGCGTTCGACGTACTTGACGGTGGTGACCGTGCCGAGTCCGAAGTCCGGGACACGGGCGCCCGGGATCGGGTGCGCTCCGGAGGCGTCCACCATGCAGGGGATCTCGACGACGGCGTCGTCGTCCACACCAGTGAGCGCGCCCCGGTTCCGGACGTTGAGGATGAGCCGGGCGCGCTGGTCGTACGCGATGCCGCGCATGAGCGACAGCGCGACGTCCTCGTAGCCACCCGAGGTCATGTCCTCGACGTCGCGCTCGCCCATGCCGGCGGAGTCCCGGTTCGTCGCCATGTAGCTGGCTTCGCGCTCGTTGCGGCTGTCCTGCCACGCCCGGTAGGGGTGCTCGCACGCGCCGGCGACGGTCCAGAAGCGGTCCTGCTGCTCGACGAGGTACCGGGCACGGGTGTGCGGTGCGTACTGGTCGGCCTGCAGGACGTCGCGGCGATACGAGTAGTAGTGCAGGTACTCGTTGGGCAGCGCGCCGAGGGCCTGGATCCACTCGGCGCCGAAGAGCTTGCCCTCTTCGAAGGACTCGATCTTGCCGACGTCCGCGAGGACCTCCGGCAGGCGGTCGACTCCGTCGACGCGCACGGCGGTCAGCCAGCCGAGGTGGTTGAGGCCCGCGTATTCGAGCTCGACGTCGGGGCCGTGCTGGACACCGAGGGTGCCGAGCGCCCGCCGGGCGAGGCCAATCGGGGAGTCGCAGATGCCGATGACCCGCTCGCCGAGCACCGTGGACATCGCCTCGGTCACGACGCCCGCGGGGTTCGTGAAGTTGATCACCCACGCGTCGGGGGCGAGCCGCTTGACGGTGTGCGCAAGCTCCATGACGGTGGGCAGCGTCCGGAGGGCGTAGGAGATCCCGCCGAATCCGACGGTCTCCTGCCCGATCACGCCGTGCGACTGGCCGATCCGTTCGTCGGTCGCGCGGCCCTCCATGCCCGCGACCCGGATGGCCGAGAAGACGAAGTCCGCGCCGGGCAACGCGTCCTCGACGTCGGCATGCACGCTCACCGTGGGCGCGTCTGGCACGCCTTCGGCCTGGTCGGTGAGGATCCGCGCCATCGTGCGGAGGCGGTCGACGTCGACGTCGACGAGTGCGACTTCCGTGACGCGGCCGGGCTCGTGGTCGCGCATCAGGGCGGAGTACACGAGCGGTGTGCGGAAGCCGCCACCGCCGATCATGACGAGCTTCATGCGACGATAACCTCCACGCCGTGCGCGGCGAACGCGGCGGCAACCGGGACCGGCGGTTCGTCGTCGGTAACGATCCGCACGATCGAACTAGGCAGGTCGATGCGCGCCGCCCCGGTGCCGGGGAACTTGTTGCTGTCGGCGAGGACGGTGACCTCGTCGCACGCATCCGCGATTGCCTGCTTGATGGGGACCTGCGCGATCGTGGTATCGCGCAGGTCCCCGGTTGTCGAGATCCCGCTGACGCCGAGGAAGGCGTGGTCGGCGCGGATCAGTCGGAGCGAGTCGGTGGTCAGGTGCCCCGAGACCGAGTGGTAAACGGGGTCGTAGTCGCCCGGCAGGAGCACGAGGTGTACGGCCGGGTCGTCCTTGAGGAGCTCGAACACGGCCATGTTCGCCGTGATCACGGTGATCGGACGGCCGCGGAGCAGGTCGGCGAGCTGCAGCACCGTCGTGCCGATGTCGAGCACGATCGTGTGGCCGTCCTCGACCAGGCGCGCCGCGGCCTCGGCGATCCGGCGCTTCGCAGTGCGGTTGACGGTCTCGACCTCGAGGAACGGGGAGTCGCCCTCGTGGGCGTCGGGGAGGACGGCGCCACCGTGCGTCCGCCGCAGCAGACCGGCGTCGTCGAGGCGCTGCAGGTCACGCCGGATCGTCGCGACGCTCGACCCGGTGGCGGCGGCGAGGTCGGAGACCGACGCGGCGCGCGACGTCCGGAGGTGGTCGAGGATGGCGAGATCGCGGATGTCCTTCACGCCGATCAGCATACCGATCAACTTCGCTCAAGATGCAATTGTTTTCAACCAAAAAGATGCGTGTATTCGATCGAACTGTGTTAGAAAGTGCTCACACGCCGACCGATGGAGCAGCGATGGACGACCGACGAACTTCGAGCACCGATGCCGACGTGCTCGTCGCGGGCCTGCTCTTCTTCGACGCGGTGTTCGCCGACCTGCCGCACGGCCCTGTGCTCGGACAGGAGCACTGGACTCCGCACTTCGCCTGGACACCAGGCGGCATCGCGAACTTCGCCATCGCCGCCGCGCGACTCGGTGCGTCCACGGACGTCGCCGCGGTGATCGGCGACGATGAGCTCAGCGGCCTCTGCCGCGCCGCGCTCGCCCGCGAGGGGATCGGCACTGCGTTGCTCCGCCGTGCTCCGGGATGGTCGATTCCCGTAAGCGCCTGCATGGGCTACGACCACGACCGAGCCATCGTCACCGGCGGGACGGCGGCTCCCGTCCCGCTGCCGGAACTGCTCCCAGCGCAGGGCGGACGGGTCGCCGCCCTGCACGTCGACGAGACGACCGCCGACTGGGTCCGGACGAGCGCGAACCGCGGGACCCGGGTCTTCGCCGACGTCGGCTGGGACACCACCGGGTCGTGGGACCCCGCCCTGCTCGACGCCGTCGACGGTGCCTACGCCTTCACGCCGAACGACCGCGAGGCCATGGCCTACACCCGGACCGGCGACGCCCGTACCGCCGCCCGGACCCTCGCCGAGCGGGTGCCGCTCAGTGTCGTCACGCTCGGCGGCGACGGCGTCGTGGCCGTCGACTCGTCCACCGGCGAGGAGGTCATCGCGCCGCCCGTCCGAGTGCGCGCCGTCGACGCGACCGGTGCCGGCGACGTCTTCTGCGCAGCGCTCGCGGTCGCGTCCCTCGAGGACCGTCCACTGCGCGAGCGCATCGACTTCGCGGCGCTCGTCGCCGCGATCACCGTGTCCCGACCCGGCGGCGCCTCGACCGCGCCCCGACGGGACGAACTCGCACCGTGGCTGGCTGCCAACCCGGCCGCCGCGGACCGGGACCGGTACGGCTTCGTCACCACGGGCCTCCCGGCAGCGACCGCCGAACCGGCGGACCGCGCCCACTGAACCCCCAGCTCCGCCACCCCAGCCCCACCAGCAAAGCCCCATTAGTTTCCCCGCTCTTCCTCCCCCTTCCACCCGACCACAGGAGACTCCATGCGCACCACCACGAAGCGACGCCGCACCGCCGCGGTCCTCGCCACCGCGGTCGCCGCGGCACTCATCCTCTCCGGCTGCTCCGCCGGATCGTCCGCCTCCGACGGCAAGCTCACCGCGTGGCTCTGGCCCGGCGCCCTCGGCGACTCCGTCGTCTCGAGCGCGAAGAAGGAGTTCGCCTCGGACAAGCTGCAGGTGAACGTGATCGGCGGTGACTTCAAGCAGAAGCTCGTCACGACGTTCACCGGCAAGACGAACGTGCCGTCGATCACCGGCGTCAAGGGCGAGGACATGCCCTACTTCCTGCAGCAGTCGAGCCTCTTCACCGACCTGAAGTCGCTCGTCCCCGCGTCCTACCTCGCGCAGTTCCCGAAGTGGAAGCTCGCCGAAGCCACCACGTCGGACGGCAAGCTCATCGGCATCCCGACGGACATCGGTCCCTCGGCCCTGTTCTACCGCGAGGACGTCCTCGCCAAGGCCGGGCTGCCGAGCGAGCCCGCAGCGGTCGCCGACGCCACGAGCACGTGGGACAAGTACTTCGCGTTCGGCAAGCAGCTCAAGGCGAAGACCGGGGCCTCGCTTGAGGTGTCCATGGGCGACGTCTTCAGCTGGTCGATGGCGCAGGCCGACAGTGGCTTCGTGAGCAAGTCGGGCAAGTTCACCGGCGACAGCGCGACGGTGAAGGAGGCCTGGGACCGCGCCGTGACCGCCGAGAAGGCCGGCATCGTCGCGAACATCGAGGACGGTAGCCCGGACTGGGCGTCGGCTGTCAACCAGGGCAAGATCCCGACTGTCATCGGCGCGGCGTGGCACGCCGGCGACATCAAGAGCGCCGCACCTGACACCTCGGGGAAGTGGCGTGTTACCGCGACCCCGGGCGGCCCCGGCAATGCGGGCGGCTCGTTCCTCACCATCCCCGCGGCGACCTCGGACAAGAAGGCAGCCCTCAAGGTGATCGAGGCGCTGGTCGCCCCGTCCGCGCAGGCCACCACGTACAGCCAGGTCGGCAACTTCCCGTCCTCGTCGAAGGCCCTCTCCGAGTCGGCGCTGACCAAGGGCGACTCGTTCTTCGGCGGACAGGACACCGTTTCGGTCTTCCAGAAGTCGATCGAGTCGATGCCGACGAAGTACACCAGCCCCTACGACGCGCAGGTGTCGGCCCCGTACCTGGTCGAGCTGACCAACATCCAGGGCGGCAAGGACCCGGACCAGGCGTGGAACGACGCGGTGAAGGCCGCGAAGTCAGCCCTGGAATCAGCGAAGTGACCGCGTCCGTCGCGCCGTCGCTGGCGGGGCCGGGTCCCACGACCCGGCCTCGCCGGCGGGGCATCCGCCGCACCTGGCCGATGTACCTCGCGGTCGCACCGTTCTTCATCCTGTTCCTCGTCTTCGGGCTCTACCCGACGATGTACTCGCTCGTCCTGTCGTTCCAGGACTGGAACGGACTGGGCGACCCCACGTGGGTCGGCCTCGAGAACTTCCAGAAGCTCTTCACCGACCCGACGTTCTACCTCTCCATCAGGAACACGTTCGTCATCTTCGCGCTGTCGACGTTCCCGATGCTCGTCATCGCGATCGTCATCGCCGCGATGCTTAACAGCGCCGTCCGCTACAGCACGGCGTTCCGGATCGCCTACTTCATCCCGAACATCACGTCGGTCGTCGCGATGGCGGTGCTGTTCGGCTCGATCTTCGGGCAGAACTTCGGGCTCGCGAACACGCTGCTGCACGCGATCGGCCTCCCCGCCGTCCCGTGGCTGAGCACGCCGTTCGGCATCCAGGTCACGGTGTCGCTGCTCATCACGTACCAGTGGACCGGGTACAACGCGATCATCTTCCTCGCCGGCATGCAGTCCATCGGTGGCGAGGTCTACGAAGCCGCGAAGATCGACGGCGCCGGGGCGTTCCGGAGTTTCTTCTCGATCACCCTGCCGCTGCTGCGTCCCACAGTGATCTTCGTGCTCGTCGTCAGCACCATCACCGGCCTCCAGAGCTTCACGGAGGCCCAGGTTCTCACCACCACAGCCGGCTCGACGAACAGCGGTGGTGCCGGGCAGGGCGGCCTGACGATGGTCCTGTACTTCTACCAGCAGGCCTTCGGCTTCAACCGCTTCGGGTACGGCGCCGCGATCGCCTGGGGCGTGTTCCTCATCGTCGTCGTGTTCACCATCATCAGCTGGCGGTTCACCGCCGGCCGGAAGGAAGAGGCACGCTCGTGACCGCCCTGACCCGCCCCGCGAACACCGTGCCTGCCACCCGCGCAACCGTCACCCGTCGACCCCGACGCCGACGCGGCCCCGGGGCTCCTCGCGTGGTGCTCTACACACTGCTGACCATCGGCGCGGTGATCTCGATCTTCCCGCTGTACTGGCTGTTCGTGATGGCGAGTAACACGACGAGTGACATCTACAAGTCACCGCCCGTCTTCGTTCCGGGTCCGTGGCTGTTCCAGAACATCGGCGAGGTCTTCGACAAGATCAACTTCGGCGGCGCGCTGCTCAACACGGTCATCGTCTCGGTGAGCGTCACGGTGCTCGTGCTCTTCTTCGACTCGCTCGCCGCCTTCACCTTCGCGAAGTTCGACTTCCCGCTGCGGAGGACCCTCTTCACGATCGTGCTCGTGACGTTCATGCTTCCGATGCAGCTGTCGATCATCCCGCAGTTCATCACCATGACAAACCTCGGCTGGGTGGGGCACCTGCAGGCGCTCATCGTCCCGGCGGCGGCGAACGCCTTCGGCATCTTCTGGCTGCGGCAGTACATCCTTTCGAGCGTTCCCGACGAGCTGATGGATGCCGCCGTGATCGACGGCGCCGGGTTCTTCCGGCAGTGGTGGACGGTCTGCATCCCGCTCATCCGACCGGGCCTGGGATTCCTCGGCATCTTCACGTTCATCGGCTCATGGAACGACTACCTCTGGCCCCTCATCGTTCTGAACGACCCGAACCACCTGACGCTGCAGGTGGCGATGGCGCAGCTGAACACGACGTTCGCGAACAACTACAGCATGGTCATGGCCGGCGCCCTGCTGTCCGTTCTGCCGCTGCTCGTGGTGTTCCTCATCGGCGCGCGGCAGTTCATCGGGGACATCGCGAAGGGCGCGATCAAGTGACGGCTCCCGGAGCCGTCGGACCGATCGGCACGACCGCTCCGGGGTCCGACTCGCGATTACCACCGCGCGCCCGACTCCGTTCGGACGCCAAGACACTGTCGCTGGACGGTACGTGGCGCTTCCGGCTGCACGACCGAGTACCGCGGGATGAGGTCGACGGCGTCCCTCCGTTCGCGGCCACCCCGGCCGGAGTGGCCGACGTAACCGAGCCCGATTGGTCTGACCTCCCCGTCCCCTCGCACTGGGTCCTCCACGGTCACGGCGCGCCCGCCTATACGAACATCCGCTACCCCTTCCCGGTCGATCCACCCCACGTGCCCGACCGCAACCCGACGGGCGACCACGTCCGGACCGTGGACCTGCCGGACTGGTGGCCCGCCGGAGGCCGAACGCTGCTCCGGCTGGACGGGGCCGAGTCCCTCGCACGGGTCTGGGTGAACGGCCGGGCGGTCGGGTGGTCGACGGGCAGCCGTCTCACGACCGAGTACGACGTGACTGAGCACCTGCGGCCCGGTGCGAACACGGTGGCGATCCGCGTGCACCAGTGGTCGCAGGGGAGCTACCTCGAGGACCAGGACCAGTGGTGGCTGCCCGGTGTGTTCCGCTCCGTCACCCTCGAACACCGCCCGGACGGCGGCCTCGATGACGTCTTCGTCACCGCCGACCGCGACCCGGCGAGCGGCCGTGGCACCCTTGTCGTCGAGACGGTCACCACCGCGACACAGGTCACGGTCCGTCTGCCCGAGACCGGCCTGGAGGCACAGGTCACTCCCGGCACGCCTGCCCGGGTCGACGTCGGGACGGTGGACGCGTGGTCCGCCGAGGAGCCGCGGCTCTACGACGTCGCTGTCGCCACAGACGCCGAGACGGTGCGACTCCGCGTCGGGTTCCGCCGGGTCGAGGTCGTCGACGACCGGCTACTCGTCAACGGCGTGCCGCTCGTGTTTCACGGCGTCAACCGGCACGAGACCCATCCGGACCGTGGCCGGGTGTTCGACGAGGTCACCCTTCGCGCCGACCTGTCGCTCATGAAGCGGCACGGTGTGCAAGCGATCCGGACCGCGCACCAGCCGCCGCACCCGCGCTTCCTCGAACTGGCCGACGAGTACGGCTTCTGGGTCGTGCTCGAATGCGACCTCGAGACACACGGCTTCTGGGAGGTCGGCTGGTCGGGCAACCCGTCGGACGACCCCGCCTGGCGAGACGCGTACCTCGACCGGGTCCGCCGGACCGTCGAACGCGACAAGAACCACCCGTCGGTCGTGGTCTGGTCCCTCGGCAACGAGTCCGGTACAGGGCGCAACCTCGCCGCGATGGCCGACTGGATCCGCCGCCGCGACCCGTCCCGACCGATCCACTACGAGGGCGACACCGAGGGTGCGTACACCGACCTGTACTCGCGCATGTACCCGACGCTCGAGGAGATCGACTCGGTCTGCGGTGACCTCGCCATGCCCGTGCACGAGGTCGGTCCGGCAGCCGGTGCCCGGCAACGCGCGAAGCCGTTCGTCCTGTGCGAGTACGGCCACGCCATGGGTAACGGTCCCGGCTCGCTCGCCGACTACCAGGACCGCTTCGAACGCTGGTCGCGGCTGCACGGCGGGTTCGTGTGGGAGTGGCGAGACCACGGCATCCTGACCACCACCGCTGACGGGTCCACGTACTTCGGGTACGGCGGCGACTTCGGCGAGCCGGTGCACGACGGTGTCTTCGTGATGGACGGGCTTGTCCTGTCCGACGGCACGCCGAGCCCGGCACTGGCCGACCTCGGCGCGCTTTGGGCACCGGTCCGCTTCACTCGCACGGGGTCGTCGCTCATCGTCCACTCGCAGCGGGCGCATGCCGACACGGCGGACCTGGCCGTGTCGTGGGAGCTTCGCGTCGATGGACGGGTGGTCGACGGCGGAGCGCTGGACGTGCCTCCCGTCCGCCCGGGGCGCGACGTCATCGTCGCGTTGCCGAGCGACGCGGTCGCGCCGCGCAGGGGCCGGGAGGCGCACCTCACGCTCCGGGCTTCCCTCCGGCGGGACACCGTCTGGGCGCCGCGTGGTCAGGTTGTGGCCGAGGTCCAGACCCCTGTCGAGGTCGTGCCGTTGACGCCGTCGGCGCGCCTGTCCGGCACGCTGCCGACCGCGGCGGTCTTCGGCGAGGACGGGGCGTTGCGGTCGTGGTTCGGCATCGACGTCGCCGTCCTGGTGCCCGAGCTCTGGCGCGCACCGACCGAGAACGACCGGGCGTGCGGCCAGGGCTCCTACGAGACGACGTCGCCGGAGCTCAGCGCTGGCCGGGGTGACGAGTCCGTGCCGCCCTCAGCCGACCGGTGGCGGGAGCGGGGACTCGACCGGCTGACGCACCGTGTGACGGCGGTGGAGAACGAGGGCGGGGTGCTCGTGCAGCGCTTGCGGTCGATGCCGGCCGGCACGGGGTCCGGCATCGACTCGGAGTTCCGCTGGTCGGGTGACGGCGACGACCTGCGGCTGCGCTGGAGCGCCGTGCCCGTCGGGCCGTGGGACTGCACCTGGCCGCGGATCGGCCTGCACCTGGACCTGCCGGACGACCTCGGTGACGCGGTCGAGTGGTGGGGGACCGGCCCGCACGAGTCCTATCCGGACGCTGCCAACGGCGTCGTCATCGGCCGGTTCGCGTCCTCCGTCGACGCCCTCGGCGTCCGGTACGCACGGCCGCAGGAGACCGGGCACCGTCCTGGCCTCCGGGAGCTGCGCATCGGACGGCTTTGTATCGACGCCCAGCGCGGTGCCGGTGCGGACCTGCCCGGGTTCCAGCTCGCCCGGCACACGGCGCAGCAGTGGGACCGGGCGGAGCACCCGCACGAGCTTGCTCCGTCCGATCGCCTGCACCTGTACCTCGACGCCGCGCAGCACGGGCTCGGCTCGCGGGCGTGCGGACCGGACGTGCTACCGCGGTTCGCGCTGTGGCCGCGGCAGGTCGCGCTCGAGATGGTGTTCCGCTCGTCGTCGTGAGCGCGGGGCCCGGCGCAGGACCGGGGCGCGGGGTGTCAGCGACAGCCGAAACGGAGCACCACTGGCGCTGAAGACCCCGTCGACGGGATGCGGACCTGCACGCCGTCCTCCGCAGCCGTCGCGTCGAGCCTTGGCCCACCGTCCGCCCGCAGTACGTGGACATCATCGAGCCGGACCCGGTCGGGAGTGACGTCGAGCTTGACGTCGATCGCGGCGCCCGCCGTGTCGACGATCGCGTACCGGGACCCGTCCTCGCCATCCTGGGTCCAGCGCACCCACGGCGTGGAGCCGCGGCGGGCGACCTCGGTAGGCACCGGCCCGGCGCCGATCACCGCGCGCCGGTTGTGCACCATCCAGGCCGCCAATCCTTCGAGGCACGCCCGTTGCGGAGCCGGTATCCGCCCGGCGGCGTCCGGGCCGACGTTGAGCAGGAAGTTACCGCCGCGGGACACGACGTCTGCGAGGTGCCGGACCGCGCCGGGGCCGTCGATCGCCAGGTCCAGGTCGTCCTCGAGCTGGTTGTACCCAAACGAGAGGCCGATCCCGCGGCAGTTCTCCCACGGCTCGCCGCCCTCGAGGTCTGTGCCCGCCTGGTACTCGCTCGTGCGGAAGTCCCAGTGCGTCGTGCCCCACCGGTCGTTGACGACGCCCTCCGGGTTCGTCGCGTAGAAGTGCTCGAGGACGTGAGCGAAGCTGTCCGGACCGTCGGGCTTCCCAGCATCGGGCCAGTCGATGTCCCCCCACAGCACGTCGGGACGGTACCGGTCGATCAGGTCGTGGACGTGGGCGTTCGCGTACCGGGTGTACTCGACCCCGAGCGGGCGTGCACCGGAGTCGTCGTCGGCGTCCCAGATCAGCCCGGTGTCCGCCGCGTGCCAGTCGAGGCCTCCGGAGTAGTACACGCCGAACCGCAGCCCCGCCGCCCGGGTCGACCGTTCGAACTCGCGCACGAGGTCGCGTCGCGGGCCGCGGTGCACGGTGTTGCGGTTCCCGGTCTCTGGCGCGTCCCAGAGCGCGATGCCGTCGTGGTGTTTCGTGGTCGGGACGACGTAGCCGGCGCCGGCGCGCGCGAACAGGTCGATCATCGCCGCAGGGTCGAACGCCTCAGCGCGCCACTTGTCGAGGAAAGCATCGTACGGGGCGCCGCCCCACACGTCTCGCTGGTGGGCGGCGGCGGGCGAGCCGGGGATCCGGATCGTGTTCATGTACCACTCCGCGTACGGGTTCCGGAGGAACCAGTCGTCGTGCGCGGTGCCGTGCTCGCCGAGCGGGATCGCCCACGCCGGTACCGAGTACGCACCCCAGTGCACGAAGATGCCGAACCTGGCTGCGGGGAACCACCCTGGCACGGGCCGGATGAACTGCTCATAGAGCGCAGGACGACGCGCGGAAGGGTCGAACATGGCCATGGACGTTGCTCCTGAGTCAGGTGCGGCGCAGCACGACTTTGGGGCCACTGATGGGCTGCCCAAGCGGCTTCGAGTTTGTGCTGACAAGCCTAGGAGGGTGCCGAGGGGCCCGTCCAGAGCCCGCCGCGGATCGGCGCACTTGAGGGGAGAGATCGGCCCTCGAGGAGTACGACCGTTAATCTCGGACGCGACCACCTGGGTCTGAGAGTCCATTAAGCCCATCGCGGAACTAAGCCTGTGAACTGGGGTTTTCCTTTCGTCCCCGAAAGGGGGCCACCGAGTCGATCTCAGCTTCCTCTTATGCTCCGAGAACTGACAGCAACCGTGCTGTCGCTTGGCTCAGGGGGTCTCGTGCGCACGTTGTTGCACGCTCCGCGCTCGAGGAGGCGCAGCATCGCTGCCGCCACACTCGGAGCGCTCGCACTGATCGGTTCACTGCTGGTGGCAACGCCGGCGTCCGCGTTGAACGACACCGGTACCGGTGGTGTGTTCGTCCCGGCCACGGGCCGGATCATGGACACGAAGAACAACATCGGCGGGTACTCGACGCCGATGCCCGCAAAGACGTGGCGCACCGTCAAGGTCGCCGGCCTTGCTGGTCTGCCGGACGACGGCTCGGTCGGTGCGGTATCGGTCGTTGCGACCGTGGCGGACATCTCCGGGCAAGGGCAGCTGTTTGGCCGTCCGGATGCGGACACGAAGTACACGCTGATGGGGATCTACGGCGGCGAGCAGCAGCAGAACACGTCGTTCTCGTCCGTCCTCGCCGTCGGGGCCGACGGCACCATCCAGGTGTACGCGGAGACCAGCGCGCGGCTGATCCTCGACGTGCAGGGCTACTACACCGCGAACACGGACGGCACCGCCCCCGGTGGGTTCGTGCCGTTGAACGGCAAGCGCGTCGCGGACACCCGCTCCGGGACCGGGTTCCCGCAGGCGCAGCTCACCACCGGCAAGAGCGCCGTGCTGCAGGTCACCGGTACCGCCGGTGTGCCGGCGGGTGCGTCTGCGGTGATCGTGAACCTGGTTGCGATGAACGCGACGTCGAACGTGGGGTTCCTGACGCCGTACCCGACGGGTGCGGCGCGTCCGGCGAACTCGTTCAACTACGCCGGCGGCACCATCACGACGATGCAGGCGCAGGTGCAGCTGTCCGCTGATGGCAAGATCACGGTCTACAACGCCAACAGCACCATGGACCTCGCCATCGATGTGCAGGGCTACTTCACCGCCACCGGGGGCTCCGGTGCGGTGTTCACGCCGGGCTCGGGCCGCATCTTCGACACCCGGGCGACTGGGAACACGATTCTCGCTGGGAACGAGACCCGCGCAGTCGACGTCGCCGGACAGGTCGGCGTCCCCGTCATGGGCTCGGGCATCAACTCTGTCGTCCTGACCCTGACCGCCAGCGCTGCGAACGGTTCCGGGTGGGGTCGCGTCTGGGCCAACGGCACCAGCGAGCCCGACACTGCTTCCCTCCGCTACGACAACGGCACGATCCGCAGCAACACGATCACCGTCCCCGTCGGCGCGAACGGGAAGATCAGCCTCCACAACATCGGCAACGGGGCAACGAACTTCATCATCGACGTGCAGGGCTGGTACGCAAACCCGCAAGCGCCGACTATCTCGTGCCCGAGCCCATATCTCGCGGGCAGCTGGGCAACAGCGGTTCCATCTGCTGACATCATGTGCACTGTCGTGACACCCACGGAATCGAGCAGCGGCCAACAGCTCGCCGTCACCCTCGACGGGGATCTTGACAGTCTCAATGACCTGTCCGAAAGCGGCACGACGACGACCTCCGTTGCCGTCCCGGCGCACGGGGGTGTCCACACGATTTCGGTAGAGGTTGATACCGCAAGTGGCGCCTTTATTGCAGCGAATATCTACTCCTTTGGCCTCGGTGATTGGTCGTTGAAGTCGCTGACTCCGACTCCCGCTGACGGGGCGGAGACCAATACAGACGGGTCGCTTTCAGTCGCTCCTGCCGACGACACATTCGGCCCTGACGCTCAGTTCCACTACGTCATCACAAGCGACGCCGACGGTAGCAATTTGGTGGCCGACAGCGACTGGGTCGCGGGTGATTTCCCGATCCCAGCGACTGCATTGGCGCCAGGGCACACCTACTTCTGGTCTGTGTCGGTGCGTGGCACAAGCGGAGGCTCCACGACTGTCAAGACCGTCACATCGCCGACATGGTCGTTCGTAGCGAGCACGGCACCGACCGCTGCTATTTCCTGCCCCTCTCCGTATCAGGACGGTAGCTGGCAATACGACGCCCTCGATGCGCCCGTGACGTGCACGGTTACGGCGCCGCCGGCGTACACGGACGCGGCAAATCTTTCCGTTGCTCTCGACGGAAACGATGTCGGCAGCCAACCTCTCAGTCTTGGAGATCCCACGCAAATGACTGTGACAATCCCGGCGGGGGCTGCGGCGCACTCGATCATTGCCACGACGTCAATTGATGCGACAAACGCTAGCACCGACGCAACCTTTGCTTTCGGCTCGGGACTGTGGTCGAACGCGGACTACGTACCGTCGATCAAGGATGGAGAGGCTTCTGCGGATATCGCGCCCACACTTTTTGTCGACACCGACGGTGCTCCGTTCAGTGATGACGTCGAACTTCAATACACAGTCAGTGCTAATAAGGACGGAAGCGGTGTCGTCGTCCAGTCGGACTGGTCATCCCACCCGTTGTCTGTCGAGTCAGGAACCCTCACAACGGGGCGCACATATTTCTGGCACGCTGAGGCAAGAGGGCCACTGAACGATGGCTCGACTATCGCAGACGTGACCACTCCAACTTGGTCATTCACCGCAACCACAGACTCGGATCTGATTACAGGCGCCACGACTCAGGACACTACAAACTCCTCGCAAACCGAGTCGACGCAGGCGTCTGCAGCATCTAGCTGTCCGTCATGGCTTTTCATTGGCGTGCGTGGCACAAATGAGAAAGCTGGCTCCGGAAAATCCAGGTGGGGCCACGGATGGACATCCGGAGGGTACGGCGAGATGGAGCAGGTTGCCCGAAAGCTCAGGAACGATGTTCGCGCCACTGTAGAGTCCCTGAACTACCCTGCCAGTTGGAGCGGGTCTGTTGGTCCGGTGTACTGGAATAGCGAAGCAAAGGGGCAAGCAAATCTCATTTCCGAGGTTAACGCCGTAGCGAAAAGCTGCTCTTCCACGAAGATTTGGATTGGCGGACATTCCCAAGGGGCTCAAGTGGTCGAGGATACCCTCGCGAGTAGGAAATTCTCCAAGACAGCGCAAGCTAATTTCCGGGGTGGCGTGCTCGCAGGCAATCCCACGTACAGGTGGGGTGAGTACGTGGACGCACCGGGCAATGGCGGCCTCAACGGGAAGCTTTACCCGTGGCACCATAGCGTTGACTTCCTCAAGGCCAAGAACAATAAGGGAAAGAAGGTAACGCAAGTTCGATCTTACTGTTTCCCGAATGACCTCTTCTGTCAAACACTCGGCACGTCGCTGCCCGTCCACAATTCGTATAAGAATGAGCCTACTCCTAGTAATGAAGAGAAGTGGTTGAGGCAGTTTGCATGAACACATTAACCAACGACGATCGTAAACGACCGAGCTTGCGCGCCGATTTAGTTATGATTTGGGTATTCTTCATCATAAGTTTGTTCGCGGCAATCATTGGGGCTGGTTATGTGTTCGATTCGAACCTGACTGCCTACGCGCTTTGTGCGGAGAGGCAAAATGTCCCATGTTCCGGTGTGGGGTGGTACGGCAGCATGGCTCTATCTCTTGCAATCGGATTTGGGGCGGTGGCGGGTGGATTGCTCCTCGGTGTGCGTCGGCACCGAACTGGTCGTCGTGGTGCGCTATTCGTCCTTGGCTCAGTCGTTGTCGTTGTTTTGGTCACCTTAATAGCTGTTGTCTTTCTCAAGGTTGCATTGCCCCAACACTGAGCGGCCTGGAAGTGGGTGGCTGCGCGAGGTTCAGGATGTCTTTTCAAGAGCGTTTGCGATTTTGAATGTTCCGACGATCCTGCCGCTGCTACTTGGGCCGGCGGACCTAGTGCAGATCCAGGAGTAGCGATCCTCTGTTCGGTGCCACGAAAGGCACTTCGACACGGGCCATGTGTGCAGAGCTCCTCACCTTCGTGGAGGGTGGGGAGCTCTGCGGGGCGGTGCGGGCAGTGCGCAGGCGACGACTGTTGTGTGGCTGACGCAGTGCGGGTGCTGGAAGTCCAGCACCGCAAGAGCGTGCTGGCCAGCATCGCTGCGTTCGACCAAAAGAAATCCGCAACGAGCGGTGTGACTGGCACTTAACCGCAATGTCCCGTTAGTGGCCGTTCTGGCCATCCGACTTACATCCCTACGGTTGCGAGACGTTTCGTAGGTGCCGGGATCGCGTACCCGAGTTCCGCGAGATTCCATGGGCGGCGAGTCTCGTAACTATGTGTCGCAAGTATCAGCCAGAATCGCTGTCATGAAGGTTGGTTGCGAGACAGGCGCAGCGTCGTGGCGAAGCTGATCGGGGCCAACAAAACCGACCCGCGATGCTCGCTGACACCAGGACAATTGTTGGACTCGTCGCTGCTCCTACACGAGACTCGAGGCCATTGACACGCTGAGGCGGCTGGCGCGTTCCTGTACAATGCAGCGGCTCACTGCAGCGTGATCACGGAAACTGTTTTGCTGGAGCTGTTGGCCACATATGCCTTGCTCCCGTCTGGGGTGATAGTGATGCCCGCGGGTCCCTGCCCAACCGCAACAGTGCTGGTCACTGTAGGATGTGCCGGTAGGCGGCGTTCTTGGCATCCGCTGCGGGCAATGCATTCGTTGTCCATCGGCCATGGTCTGCGCGCGCGTCGACCTGGACGATGACTCGGAAAGGGTTCGCGGCCCTTTCGACGCCGTGTTCGGTGTGCTCCTCCGCGTCGCGCCGGCAACACTCATTGAGTCCGCGATCGTGCGTGACAGCTCAGCACTGGTGCGGCATCCTCGTCACACTTCGGGGCGTGCCGGGCATTCCTCCTGTGACGGCGGAGATCCCGCGGTCATCAGACGGATTGGGTCGTCGTGGGCAAGCGCAGTGTTGATCAGGTCCTGTCGGGCAGCAGCCCGACCTTTGTTCCATCAGTCGCGACGGGTGCTGCGGGCCCACGGCCCCCAGTCTTCGTGAAGGTGCCCGCGCCGCCGGGGGAAGAGGACCCGAACCGACAACTTCGTCATGGACCCGGCGGAGGTCGATGCGAGGAGACACCCAACGCAGATTGCCGAGAATCGTTGCTCCCTCGGAGGAGACAGGTGTTCCGCCAACAACACGGAGAGACACCCCCGTTTCCCGACAGATCGGCTGGTGCTCGGGCGCCGCGGCGGCGGCGCGCGGAGCCGCCCCGCGGTGCGGGGTGCTTGCGCACAACGGAAGGCATCGCGAACCACGGGGACCCGCGGTTCGCGGTGCCTTCCGTCGTGCGCCGGTCAGGCACGTCGGACGCCCGGGCCGCTCGCATGTGCGGGCCGTACGGTGGGACCACGCGGTCTCCGGCCGCTGGAGCAGCGCACGACCGGCCACTTCTGATCACCGAATCTGGAGTGACCCCTTGGGTGTCGACCGCGAACGACGACTGCTCGACACGATCATCGAACTGGTCGGCGGTGCCACCGGTCCACGGGACCTGGCGGGCCGCCTGCAGCTCCTCGTGGACGAGTCGGCGGCGTTGTTCGACGTCCAGGCCGCCGGGCTGATGCTGTTCGGGTCGGACGACCGGTTGCACATCGCCGCTTCGGTGGGGCACCACAGCGGACTGCTCGAACTCCTGCAGCTCGAGGTCGGCGACGGACCCTGCCTCGAAGCCGCTCGGACGGGGACCGTCGTCTCGATCCCTGACGTCCTGGCCGCCGAGTCTCGATGGCCGCACTTCTCCCGGGCCGCTGCGGACGCCGGGTACCGCGCCGTCCACTCGATTCCACTGCGGCTCCGGGCGACGGTCATCGGGTCGCTCAACCTGTTCGGCGAGTCCACGGGCGCGTTCAACGAGGACGACCTCGTCGCCGCGCGGGCCCTGGCGGACATCGCCGCGATCTCGGTCGTGCAGCAGCGGACCATCGACGACGCCGTGACGACACAGGCGCAGCTGCAGGCGGCCCTCGAGAGCCGGACGGTCATCGAGCAGGCGAAGGGGTGGCTCGCCAACCGGAACGGCGTGGACCCCGCGACCGCGTTCTCGCTGCTGCGTGACCACGCACGCCGGAACCGGCTCCCGGTCACCGAGGTCGCGCTGGCCGTCCTCGCCGGTCGGACCGTCCTCGGTCAGCCGACGGAGCCGCCGGACCCGCCGGACCCGCCGGACCCGACGGACCCGCCGGGCCCCCGCACCCGCCGGCGCGGGTAGCGTCCGCGGCGCCCGACGTCACCGGACCATGTGGTCGATCGTCCGCATCGCCGTCGCGAAGATCGTCAGTACCGGGTTCACCCCGCCGTTCGTGACGTGCACCGACCCGTCGGCGACGCGCAGGTTGTCGTGTCCCCACACCCGGCCGAACGGATCGACGACCGACGTGCGCGGGTCGTCGCCCATGCGGAGGGTCCCGGCCTGGTGCTGGCCACCACTCGTCCCGGTCAGTTCCCCGTGCATCTCGGCGACCCGCGTCGCACCCGCGGCCCGGAGCCAGTCCCCGCTCCGCGCACTGGTGTGGTCTCGGGCACGGGTGTCCTCAGGGTGCGGGCCACCGCTGAACCGGGCGACGGGGACGCCCCACCGGTCGGTGACGGCGGGGTCGACGCGGACGCGGGAGTCGGCGGACGTGACCTCCTGGATCGGCCCCATCAGCCGCATGCTCCGGCGGGCGAGGTCGCGCATCCCGTGCTTGCTGTCGATGCCCGCACGGGGGACGAGCCCGAAGCCGGTGAGGTACGCGTAGGTGTTCGAGGGCGTCGCGACGAACTCGTCCGCGATGATCCCGCCGCCGATCTGCCCGGGGACGCCGTGTCGGAAGTCGGTCGTGGCGATGGACGGCCCGGGCCCGAGGCCGTCCTCGACGACGTCGTCGAAGATGCCCATCGCGCCGCCGTACCGGTGCCCCTGCAGGTGCCGTCCGACCTGGTCCTGGCCGTTGCCGAGCCCGTTCGGCTCCTGCTCGCTGCGGCTGTTGAGGAGGAGCCGGGCGGACTCCACCGCGCCCGCCGCGACGACGACCTCCGCCGCGTCGACGTCCGAACGCCAGTCCACGCCGTCGACCGTCCCGACGAGCGTCACCCCGACGACGCGGCCGGACCGGTCCGTCCGGATGCGCGCGGCCCGGGTCTCGAGGAGGACGGACGCGTTGCCGGTGGCGAAGGCCCGGGGGAGCATCGTGTTCTGGCTGCCGTTCTTCGCGTCGACGGGGCAGGCGAACCCGACGCACATCCCGCACTGCTCGCACGCTCCCCGCCCGAGGAAGGGGACCGAGTTGACGAGCAGCGGGACGTGCACCGTCGACCAGCCGAGCTCGGTCGCGGCCCGCGCCAGCCGCTCCCGCGCGGGTCCCGCCGCCACGGCCGGCATCGGCAGCGCCCGTGTGCGGGGACCGGCCCAGGGACCGTCGCCGTCGCCGCTCACGCCGAGCTCCCACTCCGCCCGCTCGTACCAGGGCTCGAGGTCCGCGTAGCCGATCGGCCAGTCCGCCAGGGCACTGCCGTCCGGTACGCCGTGGTCGGTGGCCATGGTGAAGTCCCTCGGGGCGAACCGCCACGCCTGCGCGCCGTAGACCCTCGTGCCACCGCCCACCGTGAAGGCGTTGTTGTGCCAGTCCCAGTCGGACGGCCGGGCGACCCGGTCTCCCTCCTGCGAGGCGATCACGCGGGGGTTGCCGAGGTCGACGGGACCCGATCGCGGTGCGAGCCCCCACGTCGACCGGGGATTGCGGATGTGGTCCTGCGCGAGGTCGGCGGTGCCAGGCCAGGACCCGGCCTCGACCACGAGGACCCGGCGCCCGGACTCGGCGAGCCCGCACGCCGCGACACCCCCGCCGGCGCCCGAACCGATGACGATCGCGTCGTACCGCTCGGCCAACTCGGACGGGCGCACCACCACCGGCTGCGCCGTGGGTACCGGTACCGGGACACTCCACCCCGCCGGCGGCCCGGGCTGCCAGCCGACCATGTCCCACGAGCGTTCGCCGGCGTTGCCGCCGTTGCCCGCGTCGGCGTAGTAGCCGGCGGCGACGATCCCTGCGAACCACGCCCAGTCGGGGTCGTCGTCCTGGTCGTGGCCGTCCACGACCGCACGGAGCCGGTCGAGCCAGTCCGGACGCTCGTCGAGGACCGACGCCAGGAACTCGAGCCCGCCGGCCTCGGACGCCGACGGGTACTCGTCGGCGGGCACGACCCGGTCGACGAGGGACTGCAGTCGGACGCGGTTGCGGCGGAGGAACACCTGCTGCGTCGAATCACCGCGACCGGTCGTCCGGGGTGCGTCACTGCCCATGTTCGCAACGCTAGACCGACAAGGTCACCCTGTCAGGACATCCCTCCCGACCGCCATCGGTCGTAGCGTCGGACGCAGCGGGCGCACGACCACCCGCCGAGAGAGGACGAACCCATGCCGCAGGAGATCCTGCCGAAGCAGCCCACCGCCAAGAACCCGCCGGAGCAGTTCGCCGGCGACGTGTGGGTCGACCCGATCGTCACCCCGCAGGACGGCGACCAGCGCGCGACGCTCGCGCTCGTGAAGTTCGCCCCCGGTGCCCGCACCGCCTGGCACTCCCACGCCCGCGGCCAGTTCCTCCGCGTCACCCAGGGCGTGGCGCGCTTCGGGACCCGCGACGGGAAGATCGTGACCGCGCGTCCCGGCGACACCGTCTACGTCTCACCGGGCGAGGAGCACTTCCACGCCTCCGCCGAGGGCACCTTCATGGAGCACCTCGCGATGCTCGAGAGCGCCGACGACCCGTCGACCACGACCACGTGGCTCGAGCACGTCTCCGACGACGACCTCGCGGGCCGGTGACCCGATGACGAACTGGGACGAGGACACCATCGCCGCGATCGCCGCGAGCGACGACCTCCACGTCAGCCCGTTCCGGGGGGACGGCACGACGTACGGCACGCCGACGTGGATCTGGTCCGTGGTCGTCGGCGGCGGGCTGTACGCCCGCGCCTACAACGGTCGACGCTCCCGGTGGTTCCGCGCCGCTGTCGAGCAGGGTGCCGGCAGGATCCGCGCCGCCGGGGCCGAGCACGAGGTCGCCTTCGAGGCCGTCGGCCCCGACCTGAACAGCCGCATCGACGCCGCCTACGAGGCGAAGTACGCCGGCAGCCCGTACCTGCCCCCGATGCTGCAGGACGGACCGACCTCGGCGACCGTCCGGATCAGTCCCCGTCCATGAGCACGAACCGCGACGACGTCAGGGACTTCCTCGTCAGCCGGCGCGCCCGCGTCCGCCCCGAGCAGGTCGGCCTGCCCGCAGGAGCGAACCGGCGGGTCGCGGGCCTCCGCCGCGGCGAGGTGGCGATGCTCGCCGACGTGAGCGTCGAGTACTACTCCCGACTCGAGCGCGGCAGTCTCTCCGGGGTGTCCGAGGGCGTCCTGCACGCGATCGCCGGTGCGCTGCTCCTCGACGACGCCGAACGCGACCACCTGTTCGACCTCGCCCGAGCCGCGAACGCCTCGCCGGTGCGGGCCGCCCGCCGCCGGTCCACGACGCCGAAGACGCTGCGCCCCGGCCTGCAGTACGCGCTCGACGCCTTCACGGGGGGACCGGCGTTCATCCGCAACGACCGCCTCGACGTGCTCGGCGCGAACGCGCTCGGACGGGCACTCTACGCCGACCTCTTCCGGAAGGCCGAGCGCCCGAACCTCGCCCGCGCAGCGTTCCTCGACCGCGAGTGGTCGGACGCGTTCTACCCGGACTGGGACCTCGCCGCCGACCAGAGCGTGGCGATCCTCCGCGCAGCCGCGGGGCACGACCCGCACGACCGGGAGCTGCAGGACCTCGTCGGCGAGCTCTCCACGCGCAGCCCCGAGTTCCGGACGAAGTGGGGCGCGCACGACGTCCGCCGGCACGGCACCGGCGAGAAGCACTTCGTGCACCCGGTCGTCGGCGCACTCGACCTGCTGTTCGAGGGCTCCCGCCTGATGAGCGACCCGGCGCTGAGCTTCCTGCTCTACACGGCCGAACCGGGCTCGCCGACGTCGGATGCGCTCCGCCTGCTCGGATCCCTCGACGCCACCGAGCGCCGGGACGCGGCGCACGCCGCCGACCCCGCTGCGGCGGACGGACGCGCGTGACGACGGCTCGCTGACACCGGGTCGCGACGCGACCACCCAGCGGACGGGAGGCGCGGTGCCAGCCGGCACCGCGCCTCCCGTCCGTCACTGGTCGCCTCCCGCCCGACCGGACCGACCGTCACGTGGTGCGGATGCGGGTGGCCGCGACCGCGGCGACGAGGATGACGGCTCCCGCGACGACGAAGCTGACCTGGGTGCCGGTCACGAAGTGCGCCCGGTCGGCGAGGAGGGCGCCGAACACGGCGATGGCCACCGCGCCGCCGACCTGGCGGAAGGTGTTGAAGACGGCGCTCGCGGTCCCCGAGCGTTCCGGGGGGACGCTGGCGAGGACGACGGACGTCGCCGGCGGCATCGCGACCGATCCGCCCGCGCCGGTCAGGACCGCGCAGACGGCGACGGCGACCCACGAGTCGAACGGTGCGGACACGATCACCACGACGAGGCCCAGGACCATCGTGGTGAGTCCGGCGACGACCGGGACGCGGGCGCCGAAGCGGTTGGCGAGGGTGCCGCTGACGACGTTGCCGACGATGCTGCACGCCGCAGACGGCAGGAACACGAGTCCGGCGAGCAGCGGCGACAGCCCGAGGTGCTGCTGCAGGTACAGGCTCAGCACGAAGACGCTGCCGAAGTTGCCGACCATGAACGCGAACCCGACTCCGAGCGCGATCCGCATGCCGCTCGACCGGAACAGGTCGAGCGGCATCATCGGGGAGCGACCCCGGGCCTGGACGACGAGGAACCCGACGAGCGATGCAGCGGCGGCCACGAGTGCGGCGACGACGTACCCGGTGCCGAAGCCGTGCGCGCCGCCCTCGATGAGGCCGAAGACGAGTCCGGCGAGGGTGAGCAGCGCCAGAACCTGACCCACGGGGTCGAACCGGCTCGGGTGACGGGGCGAGGGCGCCACCCGCAGCAGCATGCCGAGCATGACCGAGCAGACCGGGAGGTTGATCGCGAACACGAGCCGCCAGTCGACCGTGGTCAGGGCGCCGCCGAGGACCGGCCCGACCGCTCCGGCCACCGCGCCGCCGACCGCCCAGATGCCGAGGGCGTGGGCGCGTTCGCGGGCGTCCGGGAACCCCTCGCGGACGAGCGCCATCGACGCCGGCAGCATGACCGCTGCCGCAGCGCCCTGGACGGCGCGCGCTCCGATCAGGGTGCCGAGCGTCGGAGCGATCGCGCAGGCGACCGAGGCGACCAGGAACCCGGCGATGCCCCACCCGATGGCACGCTTCGCACCGATGCGGTCGGACAGGTTGCCGGCGAACAGCAGCAGGGACGCGAAGAGCAGCGTGTACGAGTCGATGACCCACTGCAGGCCCGAGGTGCTGCCGCCGAGCTCCCGGCCGATCGTCGTCAGCGTGACGTTCACGATCAGGATGTCGAGCGTGATGAGGAAGAACCCGAGGGAGGCCAGGAGGAGCGCGACACGGGGCGCCGAGGTGGTCACGGTTCGATGGTCGCGCGCCGGGCGGCCGGGTGGGATGCCCTGAGCGGGTACTCCGGGTGGCGGTGACGCACCAGTGCATTAGTATCTGCGTGTGCACGTAGACAAGCAACTATGCGGACTCGATCCGGAGTCGGAGTACGTCGAGCTCGCGGTCGAGGTGTTCGCGATGCTCGCGGACGCGACCCGGGTGAAGATCATCCTCGCGCTGCGGAGCGCCGAGGAGATGTCCGTGAACCACCTGGCGGACGTCGTGGACAAGACTCCGGCAGCGGTCTCGCAACACCTCGCGAAGCTGCGGCTCGCCCGGATGGTCTCGACGCGGCGCGAGGGCACGACGGTGTTCTACCGGCTCACGGACGAGCACGCGTCCGAGCTCGTCATCGACGCGGTCAAGCAGGCGGAACACGTGGTCGGCGCGCCACCGCACCACCGCGGGGAGCCGGGACGGGCATGAGCGGCCACGACCACACGCACCCGCACGACCACGGGCACGACCACTCGCATCCGCACGGTGGGGTGCGGAGCTTCCTCCAGCACCTCTTCGTCCCGCACACGCACGACAGCGCCGACTCGATCGACGACGCGATGGAAGCCAGTGCCGCCGGCGTCCGCGCGCTCAAGACCAGCCTGTTCGTCCTGCTCGCCACGACGGTCCTGCAGGCCGTGATCGTCGCGTTCACCGGCTCGATCGCCCTGCTCGCTGACACCATCCACAACTTCGCGGACGCGCTGACCGCCGTGCCGCTGTGGATCGCGTTCGTCCTCGGCCGCCGCCTCGCGACCCGCCGGATGACCTACGGGTACGGTCGCGCCGAGGACCTCGCCGGTATGTTCATCGTCTTCGTCGTCGCGCTCTCCGCCGTCGTCGCGGGGTGGCAGGCGATCGACCGGTTCGTCCACCCGCGGCCGGTGGAGGCGCCCTGGCTGCTCGTCGCCGCCGGGCTCATCGGGTTCGCCGGCAACGAGATCGTGGCGATCTACCGCATCCGCGTCGGTCAGCGCATCAGTTCGGCGGCGCTCGTGGCCGACGGCGTGCACGCCCGGCTCGACGGCTTCACGTCGCTGTCGGTGGTCCTCGGTGCTACCGGCGTGATGCTCGGCTTCCCGCTCGCCGATCCGATCATCGGTCTCCTCATCTCGATCTCGATCCTGCTGCTGCTCTGGGGAACGGTGCGGTCGATCGGGGCGCGGCTCATGGACGCGGTCGATCCCGCGCTGGTCGCCCGGGCGGAACACGCGCTCGAGCACGCCGACGGGGTGCTCGCCGTCCGTGACGTCCGGCTCCGCTGGACCGGGCACCGGCTCACGGGATCCGCGACGGTCGAGGTCGCGGCCGCCGACCTGCACGCCGCCACGCACCTCGCGGAGCACGCCGAGGAGCACCTCCGCGACGCGATGCGCAACCTCGACCGGTTCACGGTGACCCCCGCGGTGGCCACCAGCATCGGCGACCACACGCACTGACCGGCACACGTTCGGACGGGAGGCGCGGTGCGGGCCCGCACCGCGCCTCCCGTCCGACGCGGGGTGGCGCCTACCCCTTCCAGACGGACTCTGCTCCGGCGTGGCCGATGACGACGACCTCGACGATCGAGACGACGGCGACCACCGCGAGCAGCACCGGCCCGATGATCCCGACGGCCCGCACCACGCCGCTGTTCGTCACCCGGGCGGTCCCGAACCGGTGCCAGCCCCACCAGAGCGTCAGGAGCGCGAACACCGCGATCGACCACGGGAGCATCCCGTCGGCGAGCTCGGTGTGCCGTTCGAGCAACGCGGTCTCCTGCTCGTGGTGCTCCAGCCACTCGCCGGAGGACGTCGCGAGCGGGACGGACACCAGCGCGACGAGCCCGATGATCGGCGCTCCGACCGCGAGCCACCGTCGTGCTCTCGGCCACACGGCGACGGCGATCGCGGTCAGGGCCGCGACCGGGACCGCGACAGAGGTGAGGTGGACGAAGAGGGGGTGGAGCGGTAACCCGCCGAACTGCCAGTCCATGTCGGCCTTCCACATCGTGCGCCGATCGGCGCCGGCACTGTGGCTCCAGCCAAGCGGTTCCGGGCGCCGGCATCGTTCGAAACCTCACACGAACGGAAGCGCCCGGACCTGGTTCGCTGGGGGCATGACCAGCACGGCGACGTTCGTCTTCGAATCGCTCCTCGGGACGAGCGGGGTGGTGTGACGTGGCGAACATCCTGGTGGTCGAGGACGATCCCGAGATGGGCGCACTCGTCGAACGCGGGCTCGTCGGCGAGGGGCACGCCGTGACGGTCGTGTCCGACGGGGTCGCCGCGCTCGTCCAGGCGCGGGCGCAGTTGTTCGACGCGGCCGCGATCGACGTCATGCTCCCGGAGATGTCCGGGTTCGAGGTCTGCCGTCGGCTGCGCGAGATGGGCGAGGACTTCCCGGTCGTGCTCGTCACGGCGCGCGACGCGGTGGACGACCGGGTCTTCGGGCTCGACTCCGGAGCCGACGACTACCTCACGAAGCCGTTCGCGATCGCCGAGCTCAACGCCCGCATCCGAGCCCACCTGCGCCGTCGCGCGGCGGGGACCGCGACGGTCGTCGAGGCCGGCTCGGTCCGACTCGACACCGTCGCCGTCCGCGCCGCCGTGCGCGGGCGTGACCTGCCGCTGAGCGTCAAGGAGTTCTCGCTGCTGCGGTTCCTCATCCAGGGCTCGCCGGCACCGCGGACCCGCGCCGAGGTCCTCGAGGAGGTCTGGGGGAGCGCCGAGCACTTCGACCCGACGATCGTCGACCAGTACGTCAGCTACGTCCGCAAGAAGCTCCAGGCGGCGGACGCCGACGTCGCGATCCGCACCGTGCGCGGCGTCGGCTACGCGCTCGAGGTCGTGCCGACGGCATGAGGGTCCTCCGCCGCCTCTCGATCAGCGCGCGCATCACGCTCGGCAGCCTCGTCGTGGGCGCCGTGGTCCTCTCCGGGATCGCGGTCGTGCTGCACGTGCAGATCGAGCGGGCGACGATCGCGACCGACGAGTCCCTCGCCGCCGGGGACGCCGCGCCGTTCGTCTCCGACCTCCGTCACAACCCGGACGAGGCGCCGGACCGCCCCGCCGAGGACGTCCTGGTCGGGATCCGGACCGCTTCCGGTACGTGGCTCGTGGACTCGCTGCCGCGCGACGTCCGGGCATCACTGCCGTCCGGTGTCCCCGAGGACGAGGTCACGCTCCGTCTCCACACCGGGCACCGGCTCGTCACCGTCGTCGGAGTGCCGGTCGCGAGCGACACCGGTTCCGCCGTCGTCTGGGCTGCGCACGACGGCAGGGCCGGGCAGGAGACCGTCGCCCGCGTGGACCGTTCGCTCGTCGTCGGGACCGTCCTGGCCCTCCTCGCCTTCGCCGCGACCGCGTGGCTGCTGTCGACCCTCGCGCTCCGGCCGGTGGCGCGCATGCGTCGGACCGCCGAGGAACTCAGCGCGGGGACCGCGGGCGGACACCTGCCGGTCGGACCGTCGGACGACGAGCTCGCCGCTCTCGCCCGGACGCTCAACGCATTCATCGACCGGCAGCGCGAGAACGCCGAGCGGGAGCGGCGGATGGTGTCCGACGCCAGTCACGAACTCCGGACACCGCTCGCCGCCCTGACCGCTCGGCTCGAGCTCGCACACCGCTCGTCGGGCGATGCGGAGGCGCTCGAACGGGAGCTGCGCGCTGCCGAGGGCGACGCCGCACGGCTCGTGGCACTCGCGAACACGATGCTCGAGCTCAGCCGGCTCGACGAGTCCGGTCCTGCACCGTCGACCCCGGCGGCCGCGCTCGTGACGGAGCTGATGGGCTCGATCGACCGCGCGCGAGCACTCGGCGGTGCCGTCGATCGGGACATCGACTTCACGGCGGCACTCGACGCTCCCGACGAGCGGTACGCCCTCGAGCCCGCCGCGTTCGCCCGGATCGTGGACAACCTGGTCGCGAACGCGATCGCCGCCGGGGACGACGGCGGCGTGATCCGGGTGACGCTCGCCCAGGACGCCTCGCACGCGCTCGAACTCACCGTCGTCGACGACGGTCACGGTGTCCCCGAGGACTTCCTGCCCCAGGCCTTCGAGCGGTTCGCCCGGGCGGACAGTGCGCGGCGTGCGGTGCTCGGTGGCAGCGGACTCGGTCTGGCGCTCGTCCGTGGGATCGCCGAGCGCGCCGGCGGGTCGGCGTCGCTCCGGAACGGCGAGCGCCCCGATCACCGCGGCGCGGTCGCGACCGTCCGGCTGCCGGCGGCCTGACGCCGATCCGACGCCGCCGTCGATCACTCGAAGTCTCGAACGAAGCGCACGTCCCGTTCCGGGTTCCTCCATAGCTCCGATGCCGATGCTGTGAGCCACCCGATCACACGCTGGAGAGGAACGAGCCGATGATCGACACCGCTCGCCCCACCCGCCCGACGCCGAGACACTCCGGCGACGGCGCCGTCCGTGGCACGCTGCCACCGGCCGAGTCCCTCGAGGTCGCGGCCCGTCGCCGCCGCCGAGCCGGACGCCGCCGCAACGCCGTCACCGACCTGCTCGGGATCCTCGCCTGGGTCTCGGCAGCGGTGGCCGTCATGCTCTGGCTCGTGTCGCCCGAATCGCACACGGTCGTCGGCATCGGCGGCTGGCTCACCGACGCCGGGATCGTCGCCGGCCTCGTCGCGACCGACCTCGTGCTCGTCATGCTCGTGCTCGCCGCGCGCGTGCCGCTCATCGACCGGACCTTCGGCCAGGACAACGCCATCGCGGTGCACCGGTCGCTCGGGAAGCCCGTGCTGTACCTGCTGCTCGCGCACGGAGCGCTCCTGACCCTGGGGTACGGCGCTTCGGCGGGCACCGGGCCGATCGCCGAGACGATCGCGCTCTTCTCCACGCCGGACATGCCGCTGGCCTACCTCGGACTCGGACTCTTCGTCGCCGTGGTGGTGTCCTCGCTCGTCGCGGTCCGCCGTCGCCTGCCGTACGAGGCCTGGCACGTCATCCATCTCCTCAGCTACGCCGCGGTGCTCGTCGCGCTGCCGCACATGCTCAGCGTCGGCAGCGTCCTCGCGCAGGGCACGTGGCAGCGGGTCTACTGGATCGCGCTCTACGTCCTCGCCCTCAGCCTGATCGCCCTGTACCGGTTCGCCCTGCCCCTCGTCGTGACGCTCCGCCACCGCATCCGTGTCGTCGGCGTCGAGCCCATCGCACCGGGCGTCGTGTCGATCCACCTCGCCGGACGGGACCTCGACCGCCTCGGGACCGAGGGCGGGCAGTACGGGGTGTGGCGCTTCTGGACCGCCCGCACCTGGTGGCACGCCCACCCGGTGTCGTTCTCCGCCGTCCCCGGCCGCGATCGTGCCCGGATCACGGTGCGCGACCTCGGCGCCGGCTCCGCGCGACTCGGCCGGATCACCCCGGGTGCGTTCGTCTCGCTCGAGGGCCCCTACGGCCTGTTCACCAGCCGGGCTCGGACCGCTCCGTACCTCGCGCTCGTCGCCTCCGGCATCGGCATCACCCCCGTGCGGTCGCTGCTCGAGGACACCGACCTCCGTCCGGGTGAGGCCACCGTGCTGCTGCGCGGGACCGACGCCGACCAGCAGTACCTGTGGCACGAGACTGCCGACCTCGCCGAGGTGACGGGAAGCCGGCTCTACACGATGGTGGGCCACCGGTCCCGCTCCCGCGAGAGCTGGATGACCGAGGAGGACGTCCGGCGCGGGGTCTCCCTCCGGTCCGTGTTCCCGAACCTGCTCCAGTCCGACCTGTACGTCTGCGGGCCGCGTGCCTGGTCCGACCTGGTCGTCCGCGAAGCACGGCTCGCGGGCGTCCCCGAGCACCAGATCCACCAGGAACGGTTCGAGTCATGAGAGCACGCGTCATCGCCGGCGGGGTCGTCTCGTCCATCGCGGTCCTGGTCGTCGGGTGGCAGCTCGGCGGCCAGCCTGCGGTCACCGCACCGGCACAGCAGAGCACGACGTCGGGTTCCGGCACCACGGGCAGCAGCACCGGCACCGGCACCACCGGCGGGTCCTCCGCCACCGGCACCTTCACCGGCGACACGACGCAGACCCGGTACGGCCCGGTGCAGGTCCAGATCACCGTCGCGAAGGGGACGATCACCGACGTCACCGCGCTGCAGCTGACGAACAGCGACGGGCGGTCGGTGCAGATCAGTCAGCAGGCGGCCCCGATCCTCCGCCAGGAGGCGCTGCAGGCGCAGTCCGCGCAGATCCAGTCCGTCAGCGGCGCGACCTTCACCAGTGAGGGCTACACGACGTCCCTCCAGTCCGCGATCGACAAGGCCGGGCTGTGAGGGGCGTCACCACCTTCGAGACGATGGGCACCGTCGTGAGCCTCCGGGGTGCCACCCCGGAGGCCGCATCCGAGGTGCGCGCCGTCTTCGCCGGCTACGACCACCGCTACAGCCTGTACGACCCGTCGTCGGTCCTCAGCCGCGTCGCCGACGGTTCGGTCCGGCTCGCGGACACCCCGTCCGAGGTGCGGGACGTGTACGCGCTCGCGCTCGACTGGCGGGAGCGCACCGGGGGAGCGTTCACCCCGCACCGCCCGGACGGCGTGATCGACCTCTCCGGCGTCGTGAAGGCGCTCGCGATCCGCGACGCCGGAGCCGTCCTCGACGCTGCGAGCGGCGGCGGCGACTGGATGGTCAACGCCGGCGGCGACGTGCTCGTCCGCGGACACCATAGCGGCGACGACCCCTGGAGCGTCGGCGTCGTCGACCCGGCCCACCGGGACACCGTCGTCGGCGTCGTCCGGCTGAAGGCACCTCGTCGTGCGGTCGCCACCTCCGGCACCGCCGAGCGCGGCGAGCACATCTGGCGCCGGGCGACCCCGACGTTCGTCCAGGCGACGGTCATCGCCGACGACATCGTCACGGCGGACGTCCTCGCGACCGCGGTCGTCGCCGGCGACGAGGACGACCTGCGCCGACTCACGAGCGACGCGGGCGTGGACGTGCTCGCGTTCGCCGCCGACGGGACGGTCTGGGCCACCCCCGGCGCGTCCACGTTCGTCCGCTCGGTGGCGAACCCGTCACCGGCGTGACGGCGCGCGGCGTACCGTCTGGCGCACCACATCACCGACCACGCACCGGGAGAACGCATGAGCTCACGCACCACGACCGCTTCCGTCACCGCCAAGACCCTGCTCCGCATCGCCCTCGGCGCCGTCCTCGTGTCGCACGGCTCCCAGAAGCTCTTCGGCGCGTTCGGCGGCGGCGGCATCGATGGAACCGCCCAGGGCATGCACCAGATGGGCTTCCGACCCGGCCGCCGCAACGCCGTCCTGGCCGGGATCGGCGAGGCCGGCTCCGGTGCCGCCCTCGCGCTCGGCCTGGCCACCCCGATCGCCGGTGCGGGCGCCGCGACGACCATGGGTGTCGCCTCGAGCGTGCACACCCCGAACGGCTTCTTCAACGCCGACGGCGGGTTCGAGTTCCCGGCGTTCCTCGGCTTCTCGGCGGCGATGTTCGCCCTCGGTGGGCCCGGTCCGGTGTCCCTCGACCACGCGTCCGGCCACGTCTTCGACCGTCCGTGGCTGCGGGGACTCGCCCTCGCGGCGGTCCCGGTGGCGATCGCGGTCCAGGTCGCGCAGCGTCGGAAGGCGCTCGCCTCGGAACCGGCGGCTGCCGACGAGTCGTAGGACGTGACGGACGGGAGGCGCGGTGCCAGCCCGCACCGCGCCTCCCGCCCGGACATCCGCGAGCCGCACCGTCACGTCGTGGTGACCCCGTTCAGCCGCGCCTCCTCCGCGTCGTACCCCGACCGCACCTGCCGCAGCACGAGGTCGTCGATCTCGTCGGCGTCTCGCAACCGCAGGAGCGTCGCGGCCTTGTGCCGGACCAGGGCGAGCTCGAGGGCGACCGCGGTGTCGTGCCGTTGCAGCGCCGGGTGGTCGTCGTCCTCCTCCTCGCGGGCCTGGATGACGTCGAGGTGCGCCTCGTAGTCCTTCCGCACCCGCTCCACGGTCGCTCGGTCGGCGCCGGTCGAGCGGGCCAGGCGGGGGAGTGCGTCGAGCGCCTCCTCGATCGCGGTGCGCTCGGCGTAGCGGCGCTCCTCGCCGACCGACTCGTCCTCGGGCAGCGCGGCCCGGCGGAGGACGGCCGGCAGCACCAGGGCCTGCCCGACGATCGTGACGACGACGACCCCGGCGGTGACGAAGACGATGAGGTCCCGGTCGGGGAAGGCCGCGCCGGACTCGAGGGTCCGGGGCACGGCGACGGCCATCGCGAGCGACACCGCCCCGCGGAACCCGGCGAAACCGCTGACGAGCCGGTCCCGGTGGCCCTCGCGCGGTGCTCCGCCGGACCGTCGGGTGACGAGCCACACGGTGCCGCCGGCAGCGTTGAGGAACGCGAACCGCACGAGCACGAGGGCGATCGACACGGCGGCGATCACGCCGGTGGCGCGCAGGAGCTCGGCGGGCTCCAGTGCACGGGCGGCGACCATCGCCTCGATGCCGACGAGCACGAACAGCGCGCCGTTCAGCAGGAAGGTCAGGAACGACCAGAACGCGCGGACCTGCTGACGGGTCTCGGCGCGGTCGAGCTTCGGACCGACCTGGCTCACCACGATTCCGGCGGCCACGACCGCGAGGACGCCGGAGGCACCGATCGCCTCGGCACCGAGGAACGCGACGAACGGCACGAGGAGCGTCACCAGGTTCTCGAGGACGACCGTGTCGACGCGCCGGAGCACCTGTGTGCCGAGCCACGCCGCGACCAGACCGGCCGCCACGCCGCCGAGGTAGGACAGCGCGAGCATGCCCGAGACGCCCCAGAACGTGAGCTCCTGCGTGCCGACCGTGACCGCGACGGCGATCCCGTAGACCACGAGGGTGGTGCCGTCGTTGACGAGGCTCTCGGCACGCAGCACCGTGACGTTCCGTCGCGGCAGCATCTTCGTGAGCACCCCGACGGCCGTGGCGTCGGTCGGGGCCACGGCGGCACCGAGCACCCAGGCCGGACCCCACGGCATGCCGAGCAGGTGGAGCAGGACGGCGACCGCCCCGGCCGTGACGACGACGAGCAGTGTGCCCATCAGGACGATGCCGCGCAGGTTCTTCCGGATCTCGCGCAGGGACGTCGTCAGGCTCTCCCAGTACAGCAGCGCCGGCAGGAAGAGCAGCAGGACGGCGTCGGCCGGGAGCTGCACACCCGCGAACTCGGGCACGAGGGCGAGCAGCGCGCCGAAGACGAGCAGCAGCACCGGCGGGGCGACCCGGATGCGGTCGGCGATGCCCGCCGTCAGGGCGATGGCGAGGCCGAGCACGACCACCAGTTCAGGTCCCAGCACACGCACTCCTCGATCGACCGACACCCCAGTCAACGCGGTGGGCGCTGACAGCGCACACGCGCGCCGGGCGGTGGTCGCGACCAGTGCCGGACGGGAGGCGCGGGTCGGGCCCGACCCGCGCCTCCCGTCCGTCAGACGCGCAGGTCCACCGCGGACGACGCGCGGACGCCGTCCACCTCGACGACCACCCGCTCACCCCAGAACGCGACGCGGTCGCGCACGGCGGCGACCGCGGGGAAGGGGTCCGGGTAGGACCACGCGACGTCCTCGACGGTGCCGTCCGCGCGTCGGACACCCCAGTACGCGGTCGCGTGGCCCTTGTACGGGCACTCGCTGGCGGTGTCGGTGGCGACGAGCTCGTCGAACCGGACGTCCTCGCGGGGCAGGTACCAGCGCGTCGGCAGGCCGGTCTCGTACACGGCGACGGGCGAACGGGAGTCGGCGAGCACCCGGTCGCCGTCGCGGACCACCACGTGCCGACTGCTCGGCAGTGCGTCCACCCGGTTGTGCGGGTCACGGGGGTGGGTGATGACGCGCTCGTCCTCCTCGTACCAGGCGTCCAGGATCCCCGGGGTCCACGTGACGCCGAGCCACCCGTCGAGGCCGTCGTCGTCCCACGACCAGGCGACGTGCGGGACGACCCGGTCGGGGAGCCGGAGGTGGTACCAGCGTCGGGCCGGTCGGACCGGGCGCCAGGACCGACCCGGTGCGGGTGCGTCGTCCGCCGGCGACAGGAGGTCGGTGCGGACGTCGGCTCGTGGGATCCCGTACTCGGGGACCTTGTGGCCCGCCTCCCACACGAGGATCGGCGCACGGGTGTCCACGACCGTCAGGCCGTCGACGACCGCGCGGACCCAGCGGCTGCTCGGCTCCCACGTGAGATGGTCCGGCAGGGCGGGGTGACGACGGCGGAGGGTGTCGGATTCGACGGGCTGCGGCACGGGGCGATCATGCTCCTCGGACGCCGTCCGTGCGCACTCCTACGTTGTGTGACGTCGCGCAACGCTCCGTTACGTCGCCGCTCGTGGACCGTCGGTGGTGCGTGTTTGCATCACTCCACTGACGAGGGAGTGTTCCATGACGCACGTCGAACGGGCCGCCCGCGTGGCCTCGGTGCCACTGCGGATCGCGGTGTTCTCGCACGGGACGGAAGCGCCGCCGGCGAGCCGGGCGTACCGCGACGAGCTGGACCTGTTCGCCGCCGCGGAACGACTCGGGTACGAGAGCGCGTGGGTCCGGCAGTTCCACTTCCGGCACGACGACGACCCGACCCGCGGCGGGCTGCCGTCACCGTTCGTCTTCTTCGCTGCCCTCGCCGAGCGCACCTCGACCCTGCGGCTCGGACTCGGTGCGGTGACGCTCCCGCACGAGGACCCGGTCCGCGTCGCCGAGGACGCCGCGGTGCTCGACGCGCTCAGCGACGGCCGGGTCGAGCTCGGCGTCGCGAACGGCGGCGGCCCCGAGACCCTCGACGTCTTCGCGCCGGACCTCGCCCACGCCGAGCACGAGGCACGTCGGGCGGCCTTCGACGCCCAGCTCGACGCGCTGCTCGGTGCGCTCCGCGGGGAGCCGCTCGGGACCGGCACGGCCCGACTGAACCCGGACGGCAGCGCGCTGCTGGACCGGCTCTGGGACGCCACCCTCACCGCCGGCAGCGCTGCGATCGCCGCCACCCGGGGACACGGGGTCCTGGCCGGCACCACCCAGACAGTACCGGCCGAGGTCACCGCCGCCGCCTACCTCGACGCGCTGCCCGACGGCGCGGTGCCGCGGGTGGCGCTCTCCACCGCGATCTACCCGGCCCGTGACCGCGCCACGGCGCTGCGCGAGGCCCGTGCCGGCATCGAGGCGAAGTACGCGTGGGGCGAGTCGTTCCTGCCCCCGGCCTCGACCCTGGCCGAGAAGGCCGCGTCGCTGAACCTGCACTACGGCACCGCCGAGGACATCGCCGAGTCGATCCTGTCGAAGCCGTACTCCCGGTACGCCACGCAGCTCAACGTGCAGGTCGAGCACGGCTACGCCGACCAGGGGCGTCGGCGCGAGGCCCTCGCGCTCTTCGCGGAGGACGTCGCGCCACGCATCGGGGCGACGGTGGGGCCGGTCGCACCGGCACGGACACGAGAGGCGGTGACGGCATGACGCGCGACGGCGGCCTCGTGCTGGGCGGGATGGTCTTCTACCCGGGCGGTGAACACGTCACGAGCTGGCGGCTGCCCGGCAGCGAACCGGAGCAGTACCTCGACGTGGAGTACTACGTCCGGTTCGCCCAGACGCTCGAGCGCGGCGGGTTCGCGACGCTCTTCATCGCCGACGAGCTCTATGTCTGGGACCGGTTCGACTCCGGCATCGACCACGTCGTGAACATCCGCACCGAGCCCTTCACGCTGCTCGGCGCGCTGTCGCAGCGGACCGAGCACATCGGACTCGCCGCCACGGTGTCGACGACGTACAACGAGCCGTACCACGTCGCCCGGAAGCTCGCCTCGCTCGACCACCTCAGCGAGGGCCGCGCCGCGTGGAACCTCGTCACGAGCGCCTCCGACGAAGAGGCGTGGAACTTCGGACGGTACGCCAACCTCGACCACGCGGTGCGCTACCGGCGCGGGGCCGAGTTCGTCGACGTCGTGCAGGGACTCTGGGACAGCTGGGACGACGACGCCTTCCTGCACGACAAGCAGTCCGGGTACTTCGCCAAGCGCGAGGGCCTGCATGTCCTCGACCACCAGGGGGAGTTCTTCCGGGTGCGGGGACCCCTGAACATCGCCCGTCCGCCCCAGGCGCACCCGGTGCTGTTCCAGGCCGGCGCGTCCGAGGCCGGCCGAGCGCTGGCGGGGGCGAAGGCCGAGGCCGTCTTCACGCTCTGGCAGGACGAGATCGCCGACGCGCAGGCGCTGTACGCCGACTACAAGCGCCGAGCCGTCGACAACGGCCGCGACCCGTCGTCGATGCTCATCCTGCCGGCCGTGTCGCCCGTCATCGGCGACACCGAGGCGGACGCGCTGCGCCAGCTCGACGAGATCGAGGAGCTCACGCCGGACCGCGTCTCGCTCGACCTGCTCTCGCACTACCTGCAGACCGACCTGTCCGACCGGCCGCTCGACGCGCCGTTCGAACACGTCTTCGACGAGTCGTCGATCACCCAGTCGAAGTCGGTGTACGAGTCGATCCGACGCATCGCCGCGGACGCCACGACGCTGCGCGAGGTCTACCGGACGATCCTGCGGCGCCGGTTCCTGCCCGGGACACCCGAGCAGATCGCGGACTGGCTGACCGAGCGCTACGAGCAGGACGCCGCGGACGGCTTCATGCTCGCGTTCTCGTCGATCCCGGTGAGCGTGGACCGGTTCGTCGACCAGGTGGTGCCGGAGCTCGAACGCCGCGGCGTGTACGACCGCACGTACCGCGGGGACACCCTGCGCGAGCACCTCGGGCTGGCGCGACCGGCGAGCACGCTCCGGACGGCGGAGGTCTCGGCATGAGCGACCGGATCCTGCTCGGTGCGTTCGCCTTCCACCCCGGCGGCGCACACGTCACCGGCTGGCGGCACCCGTCGTCGCGGCCGGCCGAGCACCTGACGATCGGCCACCACCGCCACATCGCGCAGAGCGCCGAGCGCGGGTTCTTCGACACGCTGTTCCTGGCGGACGGCCTGTACTTCTGGGACCGGTACCCGTCCGGCGTCGACCACTACGGCGCGCTCCGCCCGGAGCCGTTCACCCTGCTCGCCGCGCTGTCCCAGGTGACCAGCCGTATCGGACTCGCGGCGACGGTCTCGACCACCTACAACGAGCCGTACCACGTGGCGCGGACGATCGCCTCCCTCGACCACATCAGCCGGGGCCGCGCGGCGTGGAACCTCGTCACGAGCCGCTACGACGAAGAGGCCCGGAACTTCGGCGGCGACGCGCACATCGACCACTCCCGCCGGTACGAGCGCGGCCGCGAGTTCGTCGACGTCGTCCACGGTCTGCTCGACAGCTGGGACGACGACGCGATCCGTGCGGACGCCGCGTCCGGGATCTTCGCCGACCGGGACGGGCTGCACCGGCTCGACCACGACGGAGAGTTCTTCCGGGTGCGCGGTCCGCTCAACATCGCCCGGCCGCCGCAGGGCCACCCGCTGCTGTTCCAGGCCGGCGGCTCCGAGTCCGGCCTCGAGCTCGCCGCCGACACCGCGGACGCCGTGTTCACGCGGGGTGGGTCCGCGGCCGACGTCCGTCGGTTCGTCGACGACCTGCGCGCCCGGGCGGTCCGGCACGGTCGCGCTGCCGACGCCGTGAAGATCATGCCCTCGGTCATGCCGGTCGTGGGGGAGACCGCCGCCGTCGCCCGGGCCGAGGCGGACGCGGTCCTGGCGCTCACCCCGGACGCGCTCATCCTCGAGGACGTGTCGCACCAGATCGGCCAGGAACTGTCGGGGCGCGACGTCGACGTGCCGTTCGACTACGCCGAGGAGTTCGACACCTCGAACGAGACCCGGTCGCCGAAGCCCGCGGTCGAGCGCCTGCTCGCGGACGGGCCGGCGACGCCCCGCGACGTCTACTCGTGGTCGTACCGGCGGAGCCTGCTCACCGGCACCGGGCCGGAGATCGCCGACCGGCTCGAGGAACTCGCGGACGACGGCGGAGCGGACGGCTTCATCGTGCAGTTCCCGTACCTGCCGGGTGGCATCGACCGCTTCGTCGACCACGTCGTGCCCGAGCTGCAGCGCCGCGGCCGGACCGCCACCACGTACGACGACCTCACCCTGCGCGAGCGGTTCGGACACCCCCGCGTGCCCGACCGTGCGCACCGCTGACCGCACCACCCCCTGCACCCCGAACCCCAGGAGCCAACCATGACCGTCGACCTCACGTCGCGGCGGCGTCGCCTCAAGCGCCTCGCCCTCGCGGCCACCGCGTCCGCCCTCGCCCTCACCCTCGCCGCGTGCTCGTCCGGCGGCGACGCCTCGTCCGGCTCGTCGGACGCCGGCACCTACACGCTCGGCCTCCAGGAGCCCGACAGCACCATCAACCCCCTCACCACGTCCGACTACAACGCGATGTTCATCGTCGGGCTGGCATCCGAGGGACTCCTCAGTCAGGACGCGCAGGGCAAGCTCGAGGGCCGGCTCGCCGACTCCTGGAAGGCCTCGTCCGACGGGCGCACCTGGACCGTCACCCTGCGCGACGGCCTGAAGTTCTCGGACGGCGCCGCCCTCACGAGCAAGGACGTCGTCGCGACGTTCGACTCGATCATCGGCACGGACAGCCAGTCGCCCGGCAAGTCGAGCTTCGAGGGCATCCTCGGGTCCGTCGCCGCGGACGGCGACTCCGCCGTGGAGTTCACGCTCGACAAGCCCTACGCCGACTTCCCCTACCTGCTCACCGGCTCGAACACGACGATCCAGCCCGCCGGCTTCACGGCGTCGACGAACTGGGCGAAGCAGCCCGTCGGTGCCGGCCAGTTCGTGCTGTCGAAGTACTCCGCCGGCCAGGGCGCGACGTTCACGAAGAACCCCGACTACTGGGACGCGAAGGACGTCGACCTCGAGAAGGTCGACGTGAAGTTCTACGCCGACGACCAGGCACAGCTGCTGGCCTTCCAGAGCGGCGAGATCGACCAGATCGCGTCGAGCCCGACCGCGACCTCGACGCTGCAGGCCTCCGACTACAACGAGACCAAGCCGTACTACAACAAGTTCGACGGCATCTTCCTCGACGTGACCAAGGCGCCGTTCGACGACCCGGACGTCCGCGAGGCGTTCGCCCTGGCGCTCGACCGGAAGGAGATCGTCAAGACGGTCTACGGCGGGAACGCCGAGGTCGGCAACGACACCACGTTCTTCCCGAGTTCCGCGATCCAGCCGAAGGGCCTCGAGCAGCGGTCGCAGGACGCGGCGAAGGTGCGGGAGCTCCTCGGCGGCAAGACCGTGTCGTTCGAGATCACCACGCTCGACGCCGAGAAGGCGCTCGCCCAGGTGGTGCAGCAGCAGCTCGAGGCCGTCGGCGGGTTCGACGTCACGCTCAAGGTGCTCACGAGCGCGCAGTACTACGCCGACGGGGCCGACACGCCGTGGCTCAACGCCCCCGTGACGATCACGAACTGGGCGCAGCGACTGCCGGCCCAGTACGTCGACCTGATCTACCGGTCAGGCGCCGCCTGGAACGCGTCGAAGTACTCGAACCCGGAGCTCGAGACCCTCGTCGACCAGTACGAGTCGACCACGTCGAAGTCCGAGCGGCAGGACCTCGCCGACCGGATCGCGACGATCGAGTGGACGGACCTGCCGGTGATCGTGCCGGCGTTCGCGTCGAGCAGCATCCTGCTGCAGAAGCGCGTGACGGGGACCTTCCGGTCCGGGCAGGACTTCCCGGGCGGGTTCGACTTCCGCGGGATCGGGGTCACCTCGTCATGAGCACCGCGCGCCGCCGTCGTCTGCTGTCCCTCGTCGGCCAGCGGGTCGTCCAGATCCCGCTCGTCCTGGTCGTGGTCTCGATCCTCACGTTCTGGCTGGTCCAGGTCGTCCCGGGGGACCCCGGTCGGAACGCGCTCGGGCAGTACGCGACGGCGGCGCAGGTGCAGGCCTGGAACGTCGACCACGGACTCGACGGCTCCCTCGTGAGCCGGTACCTGCACTGGATCGGCGGGTTCGTGACCGGCGACTGGGGCACGAGCTTCGTGTACTCCGAGCCGGTGCGGGACCTGGTGCTCGGACGGCTCGGCAACTCGCTCCTGCTGGGCGCGTACGCCTTCGTCATCATGGTGCCGGTCGCCCTCGTGCTCGGCGCCGTGCAGGCTTACCGCCAGGGGCGCCGGTCGGACCGTGCCGTGACGGTGGGCCTGCTGACCGTCTCCGCGATCCCGGAGTTCGTGGTCGGGATCGTCCTGCTGCTGGTCTTCGCGGTGTGGCTTCGCGTCGTGCCCGTGCAGGCGTCCGGGGCGCTCGACGCGGGGTTCGGCGAGCGGCTCCGGGTGCTCACCCTGCCGGCGGTCGTGCTGGCCCTGGCGTACCTCGCCGTCCTGACCCGGATGGTGCGGGCCGGGGTCATCGAGACGATCCGGTCGCAGTTCCACCGGACCGCGGTGCTGAAGGGGCTGACGACCGGTCAGATCGTCCGGCGGCACGTCGTCCGCAACGCGCTCATCCCGACGTTCTCGGTGCTCGGGATCTACCTGGGCACCCTGCTCGGCGGGAGCGTGATCGTCGAGACGCTCTTCTCGTACCCGGGGCTGGGCGCGCTGCTCGTGTCGGCCGCCGAGCGGAAGGACGTGCTCCTGCTCGAGAGCGGCGTGATGCTCGCCGGAGCGCTGTCCCTCGGCGCGCTGCTGCTCACCGACCTCCTGTTCGTCGTGGTGGACCCCCGGATCCGGTTCGAACGGCGGGTCACCGCATGACCGCCGTCGTCCCCGGAGCCCTCGCCACCGACGCCCCGGTCGCCACCGGGCCGGAGCAGACCGTCGGGTCGCGCCGTGCCCGCCGTGGCTGGCGCGCGCTGCTGCGTCGGCCGACGTTCCTGGTCTCGGTCGCCGTCCTCGTCTGGTGGGTCGTCCTCGCCGCCGGGTGGCACGCGCTCGGGTTGCAGCCGTTCGCGAAGACCGGGGAACTCCTGCAGGCGCCGAGTGCGGCGCACTGGTTCGGTACCGACTCGCTCGGGCGTGACGTCTTCGCCCGGGTCGCGGCCGGAGCCCGCCCGGCGCTCGTCATCGGCCCGTTCGGTGCCGCGCTCGCGACCGTCCTCGGGGGCACGCTCGGACTCGTGGCCGGTTTCCACCGCGGCTGGGTCGACACCGCCCTCATGCGGTTCTTCGACGTGCTCCTCGCGCTGCCGAGCCTCATCTTCCTGGTGGTGCTCGTGGGGGCGTTCGGCGTCTCGACCCCGGCGCTCGTGCTCATCGTCGGCGTGCTCTTCGCACCGGGCATCGCGCGCATCGTCCGTGCCGCGGTGCTCGTCGAGATGGGCAAGTCCTACGTGCAGGCGGCCCGGCTCCAGGGAGAGAGTGCGCTCCGGGCGATGCTCACCGAGCTCCTGCCGAACGTCGTCGGGGTGTTCGTCGTGCAGGCCGTCCTGAGCCTCGGTGCCGCCATCTTCATCACCGCGTCGCTGTCCTTCCTCGGCCTCGGGTCGCAACCACCGGCCGCCGACTGGGGCCTCGACATCAACGCGAACCGCGCCTACCTGCAGGCCGCCTGGTGGACGGTCGTCTTCCCGGGCGTCGCCGTGGCGTCGATCGTCGTCGCCGCGAACCTCATCGCGGACAACCTCAAGGAGGTCGCCGAGTGAGCGAACCGCTGGTCCGGGTCGAGGGACTCACCGTCGCGTACCGCGGCGTCAGGGTCGTGGACGGGGTGTCGTTCACGATCGAGGCGGGCGGATCGTACGGCCTCGTCGGCGAGTCCGGCTCCGGCAAGAGCACGGTGGCGGGGACCCTCACCGCCTCGCTCGGTCCGGATGCCGACGTCTCAGCGGCGGCGATCGCCGTCGACGGTTCGGACGTGCCCACGCTCCGCCGCGAACGGCTCCGGCTCTTCCGGCGTGACGTGGTCGCGGTCGTGCACCAGGAGCCGGGCCTCGCGCTGAACCCGACGATGCCCGTCGGCCGTCAGGTCGCCGAGGTGCTCCGTGCCACCGGGTCCGGGCGGGCCGAGGCCGAGTCCGGCACGGTCGAGGCGTTCACCCGCGTCGGCCTGCCCGACCCGGACACGATCGGCGTCCGGTACCCGCACGAGCTGTCCGGCGGGCAGCAGCAGCGCGTCGCGATCGCGATGGCCCTGGTCTCCCGGCCGCGGCTGCTCGTGCTCGACGAGCCCACGACCGGCCTCGACAGCACCGTCGAGGCGGGGATCATGGCGCTGATCGACGAACTGCGCGAGGAGACCGGCTTCGCCACGCTCCTCATCAGCCACAACCTGCCGCTCGTCGGCGCGCACTGCGAGCGGGTCGGTGTCCTCCGGCACGGCGTGCTCGTCGAGGAGGGCTCCGCCCGAACGGTGCTCGGTGCGCCGTCCGAGCCGTACACGGTGCAGCTCGTCGAGGCGCTGCCGGACATCACCGCGGGCAAGGCCGCCCGCGGCACCACGGAGGACGACGTGCTCGTGTCGGTCCGCGGCCTCCGCAAGGAGTACGACGGTGCGGTCGCCCTCGACGGCATCGACCTCGACCTGCACCGGGGCGAGGTCCTCGGCGTCGTCGGGGAGTCCGGCTCCGGCAAGACCACGTTCGGACGCGCCCTCGCCGGCCTCGTCCGCTACGACGGCACGGTGACGACGGCTGCCTCCGCCGCGGGCGACGGCCCCGGGCGACGGACCCCGCCCGTGCAGGTCGTGTTCCAGAACGCCGACGCCTCGCTCAACCCGAGGCGGACCGTCCGCCAGGTGCTCGGCCGGGCGATCCGCCTGCTCGGTGGCGAGGGCAGCGCCGAGGACCTCGCCGCCCGGGTCGGACTCGACGCAGAGGTCCTCGACCGCCGGCCAGCGCAGCTCTCCGGCGGACAGAAGCAGCGCGTCGCCATCGCCCGGGCCTTCGCCGGTCCCGTCCCGCTGGTCGTGTGCGACGAGCCCACCTCGGCGCTCGACGTGTCCGTGCAGGCGCGGATCCTCGACCTCGTCCTCGACCTGCAGCGCACCACCGGGACGACATGCGTCTTCGTGTCGCACGACCTCGCGGTGGTGCGTCGCGTCGCCGACCGGATCGCGGTCTTCGACGCCGGGCGGATCGTCGACGTCGGTCCGGCCGAGCAGCTGTTCGACGCGGGACGGCACCCGCGCACGCGGGAGCTGGTCGCGGCCGCGTTCGACCTCCGTCGGCGAGCGGGCCTGGTCGCGTCCGTGCCCGACGGGGTGGTCGACGCATGACACACGGGTGCGGACGTCCGCGGTAGCGTGCCGCCATGAGCGACGACACGATCCCCGCCCGCGCGCGTGACACCCGCATCGCCGTCGTGACCGGCGGCGGCAGCGGGATCGGCCGCTCCGCCGCACTCGCGCTGGCGGGTGACGGGTGGACGGTCGTGGTCGCCGGACGGCGGCGTGGCCCGCTCGACGAGGTCGCGGCCGTCACGGAGCGCATCGTGCCGGTCGTCGCCGACGTCTCGGTCGAGGCGGACGTCCGACGGCTCTTCGACGAGACCGTCGCGCGGTTCGGCCGACTCGACCTCCTGTTCAACAACGCCGGCACCGGGGCGTCGGCGACGCAGTTCGACGAGATCACGCTCGACACCTGGGACGAGGTGCTGGCCGTGACACTCACGGGTTCATTCCTCTGCGCCCGTGAGGCGTTCCGGATCATGCGGACTCAGACACCGCAGGGCGGCCGCATCATCAACAACGGCTCGATCTCCGCGCACGCACCGCGTCCGCTCTCCGCGCCCTACACGGTCGCCAAGCACGCGGTGGCCGGCCTGACGAAGCAGCTCCAGCTCGACGGTCGGGCGTTCGGCATCGCCTGCGGGCAGCTCGACATCGGCAACGCCGCCACCACGATGGGATCGGGCGCGGCGGACGGGACGATGCAGGCGGACGGCTCGATCCGCCCCGAACCGACGATGGACGTCGCCGAGACGGGCCGTGCGGTCGCGTACATGGCCGGGGTGCCGGCCGGCACGAACGTGCCGAACCTGACGGTAATGCCGACCGCCATGCCGTTCGTCGGTCGCGGCTGACACCGGACAGGAGGGACGGTGCGGCTCGGCGCGCACCCGGAGTCCTCGACGGCGCGGGTCTGCCGCGGGGCGGACCGTTCAGCCCCGAGCGGCGTGCGCCCCACCGGGCAACGACCGCCGCGCCCGCCGCCACCACGCACCCCACGGCAGCGAGGTCGCGAGCGCCAGGCCGATCACGACGCTGCCGAACCACCCGACGACGACGCCGGGGATCGGCACGAGCAGGCTCGTCCACAGCAGCACCGCGAGGATGCCCAGCACGTACGCCGCCCCCGCCTTGAGGTACCGGAGCCGCTTCAGCCCCGACGCCTCGTCGAGCCGCGAGGTCAGGCGCGCGAGGAACACCGCCCCGACCCCGATCGCGGCGATCGCCACGGCTGCCTGTTCGAGCGCCCCGAGCCCGTCACCGCCGAGGACCCCGGAGCCGGACAGGCTGTAGACCCCGTCGAGGATCTCGAACAGCATGAACACCACGAGCCCGCGTTCGAAGACGACCGTCGAGGCGTAGGCGTGGATCCGCCAGGCGCCGCTCCCGGTCCCGATCGACGCCGTGTCGGTCCCGTCCGTGCTCCGGAGCGCCCACGCCGCGATCCGCTTCGATCCGAGGTACGCGCCGATGCCGATCGTCCCGCCGAGGACCACCGGCAGCAGCGTCGACGGGGACCACCCGGCGTCGACCCCCACGAGCACCGAGGTCAGCAGCACCCCGGTGCCGGCGGTGACCAGCGACCAGACGCGAGGGCGGGCGACCCGGGCGAGCCGCGCCTCCAGTCGGCCCAGCCAGGACCGACGCGACGCGCGGTCCGTGTTGAAGAGGTACTCGGCGAACACGAGCCAGATGAACGCGGCGCCGAAGGCGGCGAGGGCCGGCCGCACCTCGGCGAGGTGCGCCGAGAACGAGCCCGGTGCGAACACGGCCTCGCCCACCGAGCTCGCCGGGTCGGTCGCGTCGCCGACCGCCACCGCGGCCGGTGGGAGCAGCAAACGCATCGCGAGGACGCCCGCGACGATGCCGAGCGACAGGAACAGTCGCCGCGCGGGGGAGTGCAGGCGCGAGGCGATGCCGGCCATCGGGACCGACGAGTCGGCCGCCATCGCGATCTCGAGGAGCGCGAGCGCGACGAACGCGAGCGCCGCGGCCGGACCGAGCACGAACCACGCCAGGGCGCCGGCTGCGACGGTGGTGAGCAGGGGGACGGTCAGGAGCGATCTCGTGGCCATCAGCCCATCCAGCACCGTCGGCCTGGGCGGGCAGTGGAGCGCTCCTGGGCATCGGCCTGGAGGAACGGCTCGGTTCACCCGGGACGGGTGACGGCCCGTCCCCACTTGCGGGGACGGGCCATCGGGTCACGTCGGCAGGCGGCCGGGTGCGGCCTCCGGTGCGTCAGTCGTGGAACGTCTCGATGGACGCGCCGAGCGAGTTGAGCCGTTCCTGCAGCTGCTCGTAGCCGCGGGCGATGATGCCGACGTTGCGCAGGACGCTCTCGCCCTTGGCCGCGAGCATCGCCAGCAGGATGACCACGGCGGGGCGGAGGGCAGGCGGGCAGCTGACCTCGGCACCCGAGAAGTGCGTCGGGCCGGTCACGTCGAGCCGGTGCGGGTCGCGCAGGGTCACGCTCGCGCCCAGGCGGGTGAGGTCGAGCAGGTGGATCGCGCGGCCCTCGTAGACCCAGTCGTGCACGAGCGTGGTGCCCTCCGCCATCGCGGCGATGACCACGAAGAACGGCAGGTTGTCGATGTTCAGGCCGGGGAACGGCATCGCGTGGATCTTGTCGATCGGCGCGTGCAGCTCGGACGGGTGCACCGTGATGTCGACCAGGCGGGTGCGACCGTTCGCGGCGGGGTACTCGTCGGTCACGTCGAAGCGCAGGCCCATCTCGGCCAGGGTCGCGAGCTCGATCTCGAGGAACTCGATCGGTGCGCGCGTGACGGTGAGCGTGGAGTCGGTGACGATGCCGGCGGTCAGCAGGCTCATGGCCTCGACCGGGTCCTCGCTCGGCCAGTAGTCCACGACCTCGTCGATGCGGCTCTTGCCGGTGATCCGGAGCGTGGTGGTGCCGATGCCCTCGATCTCCACCCCGAGGAGCTCGAGGAAGAAGCAGAGGTCCTGCACCATGTAGTTCGGGCTGGCGTTGCGGATGACGGTCTCGCCGTCGCGGGCGGCCGCGGCCAGGATCGCGTTCTCGGTGACGGTGTCGCCGCGCTCGGTGAGGACGACCGACTTCGTCGGGACCTCGGTGTTCGCCACGTCGACCTCGTACCAGCCCGACGTCGCCTCGACGTCGACGCCGAACGGGCGCAGGGCGATGAGGTGCGGCTCGACCGTACGGGTGCCGAGGTCGCAGCCGCCGGCGTACGGCAGGCGGAAGGACTCGTACCGGCCGCTGAGCGGACCGAGGAACATGAGGACGCTGCGGGTCCGGCGGGCGGCATCGGCGTCGATCGCGTCGAGGCGGAGGTCGGACGGGGCGACGATCTCGAGGGTCTCGCCGTCCTCGGACCAGGTGACGGTCGCACCGAGGCTGCGGAGCACGTCGATGATGCGGTCGACCTCGACGATGCGCGCGACCTTGTGCAGGCGGGTCACACCGCGGTTGAGCAGCGAGGCGCACAGGAGCGCCACGGCGGCGTTCTTGCTCGAGTTCACCGCGATCGAGCCGCTGAGCTTGCGGCCGCCCTGCACGCGGAGGTGGGCACGCTGCGGGGCGCCGCCGATCGAGACGATCTGCTGGTCGAGGGCGTCGCTGATGCGGGTGAGCATCTCGAGGGACAGGTTCTGGCCGCCCTGCTCGATGCGGTTGATGGCGCTCTGGCTCGTGCCGACGCGTTCGGCGAGCTGGGCCTGGGTCATGCTGCGACCCTTGCGGGCGCCCCGGATGAGGGCGCCGACCTCGCGGAGCGGGGCCGGGGTGGTCGGGGGAGCGACGATGGTGGTGTCGGTCATGAGGGGAACGCTAACACGCTCATGAGATAAATCGCGGGGGACAACGCCCAGACTTCTCAGCATTGAGTCGGGAATACACCGTTTGTGAGAACTTCGCCGTCACCTGTCGTCCAGCGGAACGCGTCACCGTCGAAGGTCCAGACCGTCGCGGCGTCGTCGTCGACCACCGGTTGCGGGTCGCGCAGCCACACGGTGGTGCCCGGCGTCCACCCGGCGATGACGCTCGCGGTGTCGGGGCCGACCGGGATGGCGGTGCCGGCTGCGCGGAGCCACGCGTGGACGGTCACGTGGACGGCGTCGTGGGTCTCGGCGAGCGCGGACCAGTCCGGTGTCAGCCACCGTCCGTCGCGGCCGGTGGTGCGGTACCAGTCGTGCCGGCGCGTCGTGTCGCTCACGTCGACGGACCACCGGCGGCAGAGCGCACCCCAGTCCTCCGCGGAGTCGACCACCAGGACGCGGACGTCCGCTGACGGGTGGAGCGGCGCGACGGTGGCACGCTCCCAGCCGAGCCCGTCCTCCACCGCCCAGAGCCCGATCGGGCCGAGGGTCCCGACGGCGGCGGTGGTGGTGAGGAGCTCGGACGGGGGTGTCGACCACCAGGAGCCGCTCACGTTCGCCGCGGCCGGGCGACGACGATCGCGGGGCCGCACGGCGGCCACCTCGGTCGTCAGTGCGCGCTGCCACGAAGTGAGGCTCCGGGCTGCTGCTCCCGGACCGGCGCCGCGGTCGGGGTGCCGCCCGTGCTCGCCGTCGAAGACCGTGCTCCACTGCGTCACCGCTCCGGGCGGTTCGACGACGGCGGTCACCGCGGGGAGGGACGCCCAGGTGCTCGCGAGCCGGGCGAGCGCCGGGGCGAAGTCGGCCCGGGCGAGCAGGGCGTCGGTCGCGTCCGGCTCCTGCCAGGACATCGCGGTGTCGGCCGTGTCCGCGAGCGCGCGGAGGACCTGCGTGGTGTCTATCGACCGCGGGTCGACCCTGTCGATGACCGCCTCGAGCGCGTGGACGACCTCGGACGTCGCCGGAGCGGGCTCCGGTCGGTCTGCACCGGGTCCGAAGAGCGAAGAAGCGTTTCCGCGATCACGCTCGAGGTGGTACTCCGCCCAGAAGCCCAACTGGTACAGGTGCTCGGCGACCGTGGACGACTCGTCGGCCGCGTGTCCGAGGAGCTCGAAGCAGAAGCGGCGGCCTCGGGGGCCCACGAGCAGGTCCTCGGGGGTGATCACGGCGTCAGGCTACTGCGCATGCCCTCGGTCAGGGGCGTGCGAGCCGGCCGCGCACGATCGAGTCGCCCGAGTGCGCCGGGTCGCCGTCGTCCGCCTCGGCCGAGACGTCGACGACCGGGAAGCGTGCGGTGTCCATGCCCGACGGGACCGTGAACCGCCCGCGGTCACCGTCGAGGAACCCCACGCTGACGAGCCCGTCGAGGTCGGAGCGCATCATCCACACCTCGCGCAGGGCACCGGTACCCGTTCGTCCGGTCCCGCCGCGCAGGTCGACCACGAGCGAGAGCCGCCCGTCGCGGTCCCGCTCCAGCTCGGCGGTGCCACCGGCCCCGGACCATCCGGGCAGCGCGTCGAGCTCCGCCCGTGCGAGCACGGTCTCGGACGCCGAGCCGGGGAGCCCGGGCAGGGCATCCGTCGCCACGCCGATCCCGAGCACGATCGCGAACGCCCCGACGACGGCCGCGACGGTCAGGAGGACGCGCCGACGGCGGTGGACGCGGGGACCACCGGGGGTGACCCGTCCGCGGGGGCGGGTCGTTCCTCCTGGGCGGCCCGTTCCGGAGACCGCGACCGGTGCGGGTGACTCCGCCGGGACGCGCGGCGGACCGTCCCGGACCTCGGCGGCGATGCGGTCCCAGACCGCCTCCGGGGGCGCGTCGAGCCGGACGTGGGAGGACGACCGCGTCACGGCGGCGACGCGCTGCAGGTCCGAGACCTCGTCACGGCACCGGGCGCAGGCAGCGAGGTGCTCCGTCACGGCGTCGTCGGCCACGACACCGGAGACCGCGAGCATGGCGAGCGTCTCGTCGTCGACGTGCTTCATTCGATCACCTCGAGACGTGTTCGGAGCCGAGCCAGACTTCGGTGGATGTGACTCTTGACGGTGCCGAGGGGGAGTCCGAGCCGCTCGGCGATCTCACGATGGCTCAGCTCGTCGTAGAACGCCAAGCGCATGACCCGGCGTGGCACGTCGTCCAGCCGGTCGAGCTCGCCCGCGACCAGTGCGCGTTCGGCCAGGTCGAACTCGGACTCCGGTGCCGCCGCGGTCTCCTCGACGACGGTCGGGTCGGTGGTCCTGGCGTGCCGTGTCCGTTCCGCGAAGGCGTCCGCGATGCAGTTCCGGGTGATCCCGACGAGCCAGGCGCCGAGCGGGGCCCGCTCCGGGTCGTAGCTGGCACTCCGGCGCCAGGCCTTCACGAAGACCTGTTGCGTCACGTCCTCGGCCGCCGACTGGTCGCCCAGCGCGCGGAGCGCCAAGGAGTAGACGAGCGGGGACCACCGGTCGTAGACGGCGCGCAGGGCGTCCTCGCTCCCGGCGCTGAACGCGTCGGAGAGCTCGCTGTCGTCCGGGAGAGTGGTCGTCACTGGATCCTGTCGCTGGCGTGGTCGTCGTCGGCCGTGACCCGATCGTACGGCGGACGTGATCGGTCCGGTCAGGCGGGCGTCGCGCTGATGACGAGGTTGCTCTCGTAGTGGTGGGTGGACTCGTCGAACACGCCGCCGCAGGAGACCAGCACGAGCCGTCGCGGGCCGTCGGTCCGGAAGACCGAGGCCCACGGGAGGCCACGTTTGGCGACGAGGGCGACCGAGTCGATCCGCCACCGGGTCCGGTCACCGGCCGTGTCGGTCAGGGTGACGGTCGTGCCGGCGGGGACGTCCCGGAGGTGGGCGAACGGCCCGACGCCGTAGCCGACGGCGTCGACGTGGGCGGCGATCACGACGGTCCCCGTGGTCGACGCCGGTGCTGCGCCGTACCGGTACCAGCCGGCGACGGCCGGATCGGGCGGCAGGGACATCGCGCCCTTGTCGTCGACGCCCTCGGGACGGACCTCGGCCCCCACGCCGGCCCAGTCGACGGCGATCCGGGACGGAGCGGCGACCCGGACGGCCGGCGGGACCGTGGCGCGGACTTGCGGCACCGCGGTCGAGAACGCCGACGGCACCGGGGTCGGCGTCGACGACGGACCGGTGACGATCGCGGTCGAGGGGTGCCCGTCGGGGGTGGGGGAGCCGCCCGACGAGCACCCGGTCAGGATGGTCGCGGCCACCGCGGCGACGACGAGCGCCGCCGCGGTGGTCCGGACCGGGGACGGCACGGTCAGTGACCCGAGTCCTGCCGCTGGTCCCCGGTCACGGTGCGGCGGCGCCGGAGCACCACCGCGCCGATCGCGACCGCAGCCGCGAGGGCTGCTGTCGTCCCGCCGACGATCCCGACGGTGTCGGTCCGGTTCGTCGCTACGAGTCCGGCGTTGCCCGCGGGGACCCCGTTCGGCGTGCCGCCGACGCCCGAGATCGTCTGGGTGGCGAGCGCCAGGTTCTGGTCGTCGAGGCTGCCCCAGGCGTACACGATCGTGTCGGCGCCGGCAGTGACCGCGACGTCGGCCGGACCGATCACCGGGTCGGTCGTGCCGGTGGCGGCGACGGATGCCGAGACGGTGCCGGCGGGGAGCTCGAGTGCCTGCTCGTCCGGGTTCGACAGGTTGCTGACGACGGCCTTGCCACCGGCGAGCACGTCGACCGCGGGAGCGGCGGCGACGTGCCGGACGATCAGGCGTCCCTGCCCGGCCGGGGTGGCCGAGACATCGTTGGTGAAGAGCGTGGCGGTGGGCTTGCCGCTGGTGTCGTCGTGCGCGACGGCGGTGTAGTTCCCGCCGGCGTCGAGCGTGACGTCCACGGGGCCGATGACCGGCTTCGACGCATCGGCTGCGTCCGACGCGGTGATCGCGAGCTGGTGTGCGCCCGCCGGGACCATCATCGGGCCGGCGAGGGTCCCCGGCGTGAAGTCGTCGAGGGCGCGCTTCCCGTCCAGGTAGACGTCGACCGTGACGTCCGGGACGGCGTGCAGGACGGAGAGCGTCGCGTCCCCGGTGGCGGCGGAGGCGGTGGCCGCCGGGACCGCGGCCGCAGCGGCGGCGAGCAGCACACCGGCGGCGAGGCCGGTGGCGAGGGTCTTGCGCATGTCGGGTCTCCTTCTGGCCCCTTCGGGCCGGTACGGACGACGTCGTCGTCGACGTCACACCGGCACTACCGGCGGACGGGGCCGATCGGATGCACCCGATCCGGAATCCGGTGTCGGCAGGTCACGCCGGTCACGCCGGCCACGTCGAACGACCGGTCATGCCTAACGACCGGCCCGGGCCCGCCGATAGTCCTCGGTGCAGCCCACGGACGGGCAGCATCCCGCCCCACGGACGGCGGCGGGACGATCGAGAACCAGGACGGGCCATGATCGTCGTCACACGACTCAACGGCAGCGGATTCGCTGTCAACCCCGATCTCGTGGAGCGCATCCAGGAGACGCCGGACACGACGCTCATCATGGTCGACGGCGCCAAGTACATCGTCCGCGAGTCCCTGGCCGACGTCATCGACCTGATCGCCGCGTACCGGGCACGCATCGTCGGCATGGCCTACGGGACGGACACCGCCGCTCGGGACGCCACCGGCCCGCAGCCGACGCTGGCACCGGTCGCCCCGATCCACGCCGTGTCCACCGACCGGGCACCCCGCACGCAGGACGGGGGTCGCTGACGTGGACATCGCGACGATCATCGGGATCCTGCTCGCCTTCGGCGCCCTGTTCGGCATGGTCGAGATGGAGCACGTCGAGCTCGCGGGGCTGTTCCTGCCGGCACCGATGCTGCTCGTGTTCGGCGCCACGATCGGTTGCGGCATCGCGAGCACGACCCTCAAGGACGCCATCGCCAGCTTCAAGGCCGTGCCGAAGGCGTTCACCGGCAAGGTCACCCCGCCGCAGTCGGTCATCGACGACGTGGTCGGGCTCGCCGAGACGGCCCGTGCGAACGGTCTGCTCGCGCTCGAGCAGGAGGCCGACAAGCACGACGACCCGTTCATGAAGAAGGCGCTGCAGAACATCGCGGACGGCACGGACGGCGACGAGCTGCGGATCCTGCTCGAGGACGAGATCGAGTCGAACGCCGCCCCGGTCCGGTCGGCCAGCTCGTTCTTCATGGGCCTCGGCGGCTTCGCCCCCACCGTCGGCATCATCGGCACCGTGGTGTCACTGACCCACGTCCTCGCGAACCTCGGCAAGCCCGACGAGCTCGGTCCGCTCATCGCGAGCGCGTTCGTCGCGACGCTCTGGGGCCTGCTCACCGCCAACTTCCTGTGGCTGCCGATCGGCGGCAAGCTCCGCAAGCTCGCGCAGCTCGAGGCCGACCGCCAGACGCTGCTCATGGAGGGGCTCCTCGCGGTGCAGGCCGGCAGCCAGCCGCGCCTGCTCGGCGAGCGCCTGACCGCCATGGTCCCGCCCGCGGCGCGCGGTGGGGACGCCAAGGGCGGCAAGGCGAAGGCCGGCAAGGGCAGCGACGCGGACGCCGACGACCAGCAGCTGACGGCCTGACGATGAGCGCCAACCCCCGCGGGCGCGGTCGCGGACGCGCGAAGAAGTCGCACGACGAGGCCGAGCACCCCGACGAGCGCTGGATGGCCTCGTACATGGACATGATCACCGTGCTGATGTGCATGTTCCTCGTGCTCTTCGCGATGTCCACGGTCGACCAGCAGAAGTACATCCAGCTGAAGAACTCGCTCGCCACGGGCTTCGGCGAGGTGAAGTCGCAGAAGATCGACACCGCGTCGGGCACGGTCGTGACGAAGGACGAGGTCAAGGACGGCTCCGGGTACTCCGTCGACAAGTCCCAGGCAGACCACTCGACCGCGTCGTCCGGCACGAAGGACACCAACGTCGACCCGGCCTCCACCGTGGTGCCGACGACCGCGACGAAGGCCGACGTCGCCGCGGCGAAGAAGGAGCTCGACGACCTGCAGGCCATCGAGCAGGCGATCAAGGCGAACCTCGCGAAGGCCGGGCAGACGTCGAACGTGCAGTTCACGGTCGACGCCCGCGGGCTCACGGTCCGGCTGGTCGGCAGCGAGACGTACTTCACCACGAACAGCGCCGACCTGTCCGACCAGGCGAAGCGGATCATGGACGCCATCGCACCGGTGCTGCGGACCAGTGGCCACGACGTCAGCGTCGAGGGCCACGCCGACCAGCGGAACTCCACCGCGCCGTACGCGACGAACTGGGAGCTGAGCGCCGCCCGCGCGACCGGGGTGCTCCGCGACCTCGTGGAACGCGGCGGGATGCCGGCTGATCACGTCCAGAGCGTCGGGTTCGGGTCGAGTCGCCCGCTCGCGAAGGGCGGGTCGGATGCGGACATGACGCTGAACCGGCGGGTCGACATCGTGGTGCTGTCGAACCAGGACCAGGACGTCAGCGCGCTGATGCCGGCCCTGGCGAAGGCGCAGGACGGAGCACGAGCCGGCTGAGCGCACCACCGCCCCAGAACGGGGCACAGCACTGACGGGACGTCCCCGGCGGACCGATAGACGCACCCGTGACCGAGACCCTGCCAGCGCCCGAGGTGTACGACTTCGCGCGCCCGTCGACGCTCGCCCGCGAGCACGCCCGGGTCCTCGAGCTCGCCTTCGAGACCTTCGCGCGCCAGTGGGGCACCCAGCTGACGGCGAAGGTCCGCGCGGTGAGCCAGGTCACGTGCGAGCAGGTCCAGATGACGACGTACGACGAGTACGCCGCCTCGCTGCCCGCACTCACCGGCATGGTGCTGCTCCCGATCGCGGACGTCGTCCCGAAGGGCGTGCTGCAGGTCCCGCTCGACGCCGCGCTCACCTGGGTCTCGCACGCGCTCGGCGCCTCGAAGCCGCTCCCGACGCCGGACCGGACGTTCACCCCGATCGAGCAGGCGCTCGTCCGCAAGATCGTCGAGGACGCCCTCGACGACCTGCGCTACTCGTTCGGCGGCCTGCTCGCGCACGACGTCACCGCCGGCGGCTTCCAGTTCAACTCGCAGTTCGCCCAGGCCGCCCAGAAGGGCGACCTCATGATCGTCGCCTCGTTCACGATCCGCGTGGGGGAGCGCGTCGCCCCCGGCACGCTCGCGCTGCCAGCCGACGCCGTCCTGCCGCAGCTCGGCGAGGCCGCCGCCCACGTCACCCCCGCCGACGCCCGCGCCCTCGTCGACGCGCAGCTCGCCGGCGTCCCGGTCGGCGTCAGCCTGCGGTTCGCCCCGGCGACGGTGCTGCCGTCGCAGGTCCTGCGCCTCGCCGTCGGCGACGTGCTGCCGCTGCCGCACCCGCAGCACCGCCCCCTCACCATCGCGGTCGACGGCGAGCCCGTCGGCACCGCCGCCGTCGGCGCGAACGGCTCGCGCCTCGCCGGCATCGTCGTCACCACCACATCGGAGCAGCCCGCATGACCGTCACGACCACCCTCCACACGCAGGCGGCCGAGGCACTCGCCGCGCAGCTCCCGACGGCCGCTCCGCTCGCAGCGGTGGCGGTCCCGGGAGGCGCGACCCCCGTCGCCCTCGAGGCGGCCGGTGACGCGGTGGTCGCGTCCTTCGTCGGCGGCCTGTCGGCCGACTTCGTCCTCGTGCTCACCGACCTCGAGGCCGTCGTCGCCGCGGGCGGCACCGACCACGGGATCGTCGACGTGACCGACGTGCTCCGTCCGTCCCTCGAGGCCGCCGCCGGTGTCCTCGGCGTCGGCGTCCTCGGCGAGGCTCGGCGCGAGTCGGCCTCGGCGCTCCTGGCCGACCCGGACGCGGTCGTGTTCGAGCTGACCGCTGGCGGCGTCCCCGGCGGCTGGTTCGCGCTGCGCGTCCGCGAGAACGGCACCGTGTCCGCACCGGCCGCCGCGGCACCGACGACGAGCCTGCCCGCCGGGAACCTCGGCCGGATCAACAACGTCGAGATGACCCTGACCGTCGAGATCGGCCGCACCCGGATGTCCGTGCGCGACGTGCTCGGCATGGAGCCCGGCGCGGTCGTCGAACTCGACCGCAGCGCCGGAGCCCCGGCCGACGTCCTGCTCAACGGCCGGCTCATCGCGCACGGCGAGGTCGTCGTCGTCGACCAGGACTACGCGGTCCGGATCACGAAGATCCTCGACGTCGCCGAGAGCGTCTGAGCCCCGACGTGGACACCGCCGTCATCGTCCTCCGCGTCGCGCTCTCGCTCGGCGTCGTGCTCGCCCTCATGTGGGTGCTGCACCGTCGCGTCGCGAAGAGCGGCCTGGGTGCGGGCAAGGCCAAGGGCCGCCGCTCGGCGTCGGTCGAGGTCGTCGGCCGCCAGGGCATCGGCGGCAAGGCGAGCGTCGTCGTCGTCGACGTCGAGGGCGAGCGCCTCGTGCTCGGTGTCTCCGAGCACGGTGTCGCCCTGCTCACCAGCGGACAGGCGCCGGCGCCGGAACTCACGATCGTGACCGGGCCGGTGACGCTGCCGGTGCGTCCGACCCCGTCGGCCGACGCGTTCTCTCGGGAACTGCAGCGACAGGACCAGACCGAGCCGTCCCTCCAGGACCACCTACCCATGCGTCCCCGCAACCGCCGCTCGCAGCGCACCACGCTGCCCACGGCGCAGCAGCTGCAGGGGTCGATCCTGTCCGCCGACACCTGGCGGCAGGCCGCCTCGGCGCTCCGGAACCGGCGGGCCGGGTGACCGCGGCACGCACCGGACGCTTGATCGCCCTCCTCCTGCTGGGGGTGACGATCGTCGCCGGCTTCCTCATGCTCACGGCGACCGGCGCCCACGCGGCCGGTGTCGTGCAGCCGACCGCTCCCGCCACGCCCACGCCGCCGTCGACCGGTGACTTCAGCGTCAGCGTGAACGGCCCGGACGGCACCCCGTCGTCCGCCGTCGTCACCCTGATCGGGATCACCCTGCTCAGCGTCGCACCGGCCCTCATGCTGATGATGACGTCGTTCACGAAGATCTTCGTGGTGCTCGCGATGACGCGGAACGCCCTCGCACTGCAGTCCATCCCGCCGAACCAGGTGCTGGCAGGGCTCGCGCTGTTCCTGTCGCTCTTCGTGATGGCACCGGTCCTCGGGCACATCAACGACGACGCCCTGCAGCCGTACCTCGCCGGCCACCTCGACTTCACCCAGGCGGTCGAGATCGGGACGAAGCCACTGCGGACCTTCATGCTGCACCAGACGCGTGAGGAGGACGTGGCGCTCATCACCCGTGCCGCCGGTCAGGACAACCCGAAGTCGATGGCCGACGTGCCGATGACGACGGTGATCCCCGCGTTCGTGATCTCCGAGCTCCGCAGCGCCTTCATCATCGGGTTCGTCATCTTCATCCCGTTCCTGGTGATCGACCTCGTCGTCTCCGCGGCACTCATGTCGATGGGCATGATGATGCTCCCGCCGGTCATGATCTCGCTCCCGTTCAAGATCCTGCTGTTCGTCCTCGTCGACGGGTGGGGGCTCATCATCAAGTCCCTCATCGAGAGCTACCAGGTGGTGCACTGATGAACCAGCAGGCCGTCATCGACCTCACGCTCCAGGCGCTCCTGGTGTCGGCGAAGCTCGCCGCGCCCGTGCTCGTGACGTCGCTCGTCGTGGGCTTCGCGATCTCGCTGTTCCAGTCGGTCACGCAGATCCAGGAGGTCACGCTCTCCTTCGTGCCGAAGGCCGTCGCCGTCGCGATCGCCCTGGTCGTCTGCGGCAACTGGATGATCTCGGAGATGGTCGGGTTCACGCACGTCGCGTTCGACATGATCCCGAAGCTCTTGGGCACGGCCTGATGGAGCTGTCGATCGACGGCGACCGCCTCGAGGCGACGATGCTCGCCGGCGTCCGCCTCGTCGCGTTCTTCGTCATCGCGCCGCCGTTCTCGTACCGCGCGTTCCCCGCGACGGTGAAGGTGATCCTCGGCATCGGGCTGGCGATCGGCGTCGCCCCGCGCGTCGCGGTCGGCTACGAGTCGCTCGACACCGGACCGTTCCTGCTCGCGCTCCTGACGCAGCTCCTCGTCGGACTCGCCCTCGGGTTCCTCGTGTTCCTCGTGTTCGCCGCCGTGCAGTCGGCCGGTGCGCTCATCGACCTGTTCGGCGGGTTCACGCTGGCGCAGGCCTTCGACCCGCAGTCGCAGGTGAACGGCGCCCAGTTCACGCGGCTGTTCCAGATGGCGGCGCTCGCGCTGCTGTTCGCCTCGGGCGGGTACCAGCTCATCGTCGCCGGACTCGTGCGCTCCTTCGACGCGGTGCCCCTGACCGGCACGTTCGACCTCGGCGGCCTGGCGTCCGTGCTCGTCACCGCGCTCACGCAGATGTTCCTGTCCTCGCTGCAGATCGCCGGGCCCCTCGTGGTGGTGCTCTTCCTCGCCGACGTCGGCCTCGGCCTGCTCACGCGCGTGGCCCCGGCGCTCAACGCCTTCCAGATGGGCTTCCCGATCAAGATCGGGCTGACCGTCGTCTTCGCCGGCGCGCTCTTCATGGCCCTGCCGTCCGTCGTCTCGTCCCTCACCGGCGACGCGGTGGCCGCGATCACGGGACGGGGGTGACGACGTGTCCGACAGCGGAGAACGCTCCGAGCAGGCGACGCAGAAGCGCATGCGCGAGGTCCACCAGAAGGGCCAGATCGGGCGGTCGCAGGACCTCGGCGCGTGGATCGGGATCGCGGTCGCGGCACTCATGATGCCATCCGCGATCGGCAACGCCGCCGCCGCAGGCTCCGAGCAGCTCCGAGCCGTGCAGCGCGTCATCGCCGACCCGACGATCGGCACCATGAACGCCGTCTTCCACGAGGCCCTCGGCTCGCTCGGCGGGACCCTCGGCCCGATGCTCGGGGTCGTCGCCGTCGCCGTGCTGGCCGCAGCGGTCGCGCAAGGCGGCGTGCACGTCCGGAAGCTGACCCCGCAGCCCGAGCACTTCGACCCGATCCAGGGCCTGAAGCGGGTGTTCGGTACCCAGGCGCTCTGGAACGGGTGCAAGGCGCTCCTCAAGACCGCCGTCGTCGGCCTCGTCCTCTGGATGGCCGTGCAGGCACTCGTCCCCGTCCTCATGACGAGCGGGTCGCTGCCGCTGTCCGCCGTGCTCGACGCCGCGGCCGCCGGCACCGGCACCCTGCTCAGGGCGGCGATCGTCGCCGGCCTGGTCCTCGCCGCGCTCGACGTCTTCGTCGTGATCCGCCGCAACCGCAAGCGCACGATGATGACCAAGCGCGAGGTCAAGGACGAGAACAAGCACGCCGAGGGCGACCCGCTCGTGAAGTCCCAGCGCCGGTCCCGACAGCTCGCGATGAGCCGGAACCGGATGGTGCAGGCGATCGGCACCGCGGACGTCGTGATGACGAACCCGACGCACTACGCCGTCGCGCTGTCGTACGAACCGGGAAAGTCCGCGCCGCGCGTCGTGGCGAAGGGCGCCGGTCCGGTCGCGGCGATGATCCGCGACAAGGCGCTCGAGGCCCGGGTGCCGATCGTCCAGGACGTCCCGCTCACGCGTGCGCTGCACGCCGCGTGCGAGCTCGGGCAGGAGGTGCCGGTCGACCTCTACACGCCGGTCGCCCGCGTGCTGTCGTTCGTCATGGCGCTCAAGGCCAGGGGAGCGGCGGCCGGGACGCACGCCCCGCCGCGGCCGACCACCCCGGACGAGGTCGCGACGGTCATCGACCCGGCCACGATCAGCGGGGACCTCCGGCCCCGGAAGCTCCGCCCGAACTCGACTCCCGAAGGGGTGCCCGCATGAACCGCAAGGACCTGCCGAAGCTCGTCGTCCCGGTCTTCATCGTCGGCATCATCCTGCTGCTGATCCTGCCGGTGCCGTCCTTCCTGCTCGACTTCCTCATCATCTGCAACATCCTGCTGGCGCTGGTGATCCTGCTCACGACGCTGTTCGTGAAGAAGCCGCTCGACTTCTCGGTGTTCCCGTCGCTGCTGCTCGTCGCGACGCTGTTCCGGCTCGGCCTGAACGTCGCGTCGACGCGGCTCGTCCTGGGCGAGGGGTTCGCCGGCGACGTCATCCAGGCGTTCGGCCACGTGGCGGTCTCCGGCTCGATCATCATCGGCGCGGTGATCTTCCTGATCCTCGTCGTCATCCAGTTCGTCGTCGTCACGAAGGGCGCCGAGCGCGTCGCCGAGGTCGGGGCACGGTTCACGCTCGACGCGATGCCCGGCAAGCAGATGGCGATCGACGCGGACCTCAACGCGGGGCTCATCACCGACGCCCAGGCGAAGGAACGCCGTGCCGCCGTGTCCGCCGAGGCCGACTTCTACGGCGCCATGGACGGTGCGTCGAAGTTCGTCAAGGGCGACGCGATCGCCGGCATCCTCATCATCGTCATCAACCTCGTCGGCGGCATCGCCATCGGCATGGTGCAGAACGGGCTGTCGATCACCGACGCCCTGTCGAAGTACGGCATCCTGACCATCGGCGACGGGCTGGTCACGCAGATCCCGGCGCTCCTCATGGCGGTGTCGACGGGCATGATCGTCACCCGCTCCGGCGCCGAGACCGAGATCGGCACCTCGGCGTCGCAGCAGCTCACCCAGTCGCGGAACGCCCTCGTGATCGCGGGCGTCGCGGCGATCGCGATGGGGTTCATCCCCGGCATGCCGATCGTCCCGTTCCTGGTCATCGGCGCCACGCTGCTCGTCATCGGGTGGCGCCTCGGGCAGAACACCAAGCGCGAGGAGGCCGCCGTCGCCCAGCAGCAGGCCATGGAGGCCGCCGCGCTGAGCGCCGACACCCCCGAGGACCTCATCGAGCAGATGCGCGTGCACGCCCTCGAGATCCTGCTCGCGCCCGACCTGGTCGACATGGTGTCCGGCGCCTCGGACGACCTGCTCGGCCGCGTCCGGGCACTCCGCCGAAAGATCGCGATCGACATGGGGATCGTCGTCCCGCCCGTCCGGACCCGCGACAGCATCGAGCTCCCGCCGTCGACCTACGCCATCCGCATCGCCGGTGTCGAGGCCGGCCGGGGCACCGCACCGTCGCGCAGCGTGCTCGCCCTCGGCGACCACCTCGAGGGGCTCCCGGGGGAGACCACCGTCGAACCGGTGTTCGGCCTCGCCGGCAAGTGGGTCCCCGCCGAGCTCCGGCACGCCGCCGAGATGACCGGCGCGACCGTCATCGACCGCGTCTCCGTGCTCGTCACCCACCTGCAGGCGATCATCGGCGACAACGCCGCGCGGCTCCTCACCCGCGAGGACGTCAAGGTCCTCACCGAGGGCGTCAAGCAGGTCAACCCCGCGGCCGTCGAGGAGCTCGTCCCCGGGATGCTCTCGCTCGCCGAGCTGCAGCGGGTCCTGCAGGGCCTGCTCGCCGAACGGGTCCCGATCAACGACCTCGGCCGGATCTGCGAAGGCCTCACGCTCCGCGCGAAGGTGTCGACCGACCCGGAGGGGCTCGTCGAGGCCGCCCGCGCCGCACTCGGCCCCGCGCTGCCCGCCCGGTACCTCGACGCCGGCACGCTCCGGGTGATCATGATCGACCCGCTGCTCGAGCAGTCGATGCTCGAGGGGCTCCGGCCGTCCGAGCAGGGGACCCAGATCGTCCTCGACGCCCACCGCATCGAGCAGGTCCTCGGGTCGCTCCGCGAGGCCGTCCGCTCCGTCGAGGACCAGGGGATCTCGGCCGTCCTCGTCTGCGCCCCGCAGCTCCGCCCGGCCGTGCACCGCATGGTCTCCGCGCAGTCGAACGGCCTGCCGGTGCTCTCCTACCAGGAGGCCACCGCCGCGGGCTCCACCATCGAGACCGTGGGAGTGGTCCGTGCCGCCGACCCGATTGCAGCGTAACGGCGCCACGCTCGACGAGCTCCGGGACGCCGTCCGCTCGGAGTTCGGACCGGGCGCACGCATCGTCGCCGCCGAGCGCGTCACCACACCGGGGATCGGCGGGCTGTTCCGCAAGGCGCACGTCGAGGCCACCGTCGAGGTCCCCGGCCCCGACGACGTCCCGACCGCGCGCGTCGCCATCGCCGACTCGCCGGTCCAGCGGGTGGGCATCGCCGCGCTCCTGGCCGACGCCGAAGCCGCGGAGGCGCGCATCGCCGGCCACGACGGCACCGCGTCCACGCGGGCCGACGCGTTCGCGTCGGTGCTCGACGGCTTCGTCGCCGACGGGATCACGGGGAGCGCCCCGCGCCCGACGCGCGCCTTGCCGGAGGCGGGGGCCGAGGAGCCGGGTGGGGCGCGCCTCCTGGACGTGCCCGGTCGGTCCGCGGTGCCCGTCGCGTCCGTCGTGCCCGGACCGTCGGTCGTTCCTGGAGGGACGGCTCGGCTCGTCGACGACGTCGTGGCCGAGCAGCTGGTCGCCGCCACCGCGCCCACCCGGCCCGTCCCGTCGGTCCGGTCCGCCGACGGCGACCTGGTGCTGCTCGTCGGGCGTCCGAACGACGTGGACGCAGCCGCCGGGATCTTCGCGACCCGGCACGCACTGCGGCCGACCGACGCGGCCGACCGGCGGAGCGGGATCCTCGCCCGTGCCGAGGGCGTCCGCGACGGGTACGCGCTGCTCGCGGTCGCCGCCTGGGACGACGTCGCGACGGCCGCCGGACTCGCACCCGACCAGGTCTGGGTCGTCGTGGACGTCGGTCGGAAGCACGAGGACTCGGTCCGCATGCTCGCCGCCGTCGCCGACCGGGCCCACGTGGCGGGGATCGTGGCGATCGGCGCGGGGGAGACCGCCACGCCGGAGTCGGTGCACCTGCTGGGAGTCCCCGTCGTGTCGCTAGGCTGAACGGGTGCTGGTACTCACGCGGAAGGTCGGCGAGCGGATCCTCGTCGGTGACGACATCGTCATCACGGTGCTCGACAGCCGCGGGGACGGCGTCCGGATCGGTATCGACGCGCCTCGCGGGGTGAAGATCCAGCGCGAAGAGGTCGTGCGCGCGGTGACCGAGGCCAACGCCGAGGCCGCTGCCGCTGCCGCCGACGCCGGGGACGACGCCGAGGCGCGGCTCCGCCGGGCCCTCGAGGACCGCGGGCCCGCCGGCGACGCCTGACGCGCCCCACGTCCAGCGCTAGGCGCGGGGCTTCTTCTCCTGCTCGGGGAGGCGACCCGCGGCCGCCTCGGCGGCGAACCATGCCTGCGCCTCGTCCTGCCTGGCCTGCTCGGCACCGAGCGCGATCGGTGCGCGGACGTGGCCGGCCTCGTACCCGAACGAGTGGAGCAGCTGCGGGATGACCGGTCGGACCCGGGCGACGAGGCGGTCGATGTACGCCGAGACCGCCCGCGCCCGCTGCGCCGTGATGCGCCCGTGCATGAGGTACCAGTCGAGGTGCTGCTCCAGCAGGCCGAGGGCGAACAGGTCGCGGAGCCAGACGAGCACGCGGCGGGTGTCGCCCGGCGGGACCTCGTCGATGGCCTCGGTGAAGGCCTCCCACTGCATGAGCTCCGCGTGGGCCTTCGCCGCCTCGATGAGCTCGTGCTGCGAGCGGTTGAGCAGTCGGGCGCCGCGTGCGCGGTCCTTGCCGGCCGACGCGAGGCGCATGCCGATCTCGGTGACCATCGTGTCGACGCGGCCGGCGAGCAGGTCGCGCTGCGTCCTGGCGTCCTGCAGGTCCGTGACGGAGGCGGCGAGCGAGCCCCGGTCGGTCATGGTCTGTCCGAGGCGTCGGAGACCGGTGGCGTCGGCGAGCTTCGTGGCCGCCTGGGCCGCCACGAACTTCGCGGTCGACGCCGGGTCCTTCGGCGCCTTCGCGCGGAAGTCGGTGAGCAGGCGCTTGCCGACGAGCTGGAGCAACACGGTGTTGTCGCCCTCGAACGTCACGTAGACATCGAGGTCGGCGCGGAGTCCGGTGAGGCGGTTCTCGGCGAGGAACCCGGCGCCACCGCAGGCCTCGCGGCACTCCTGGAGCGTGTCGAGGGCCGACCACGTGGACATCGACTTGAAGGCCGCTGCCTGGGTCTCCAGGTCCTCGCGACGCTGCGGGGTGTCCTCACGCCCGCTGAACACGTCGTCGAAGGTGCGGAGGAGCTTCTCGTGGGCGAACGACTGCGCGAACACCGTGGCGAGGCGGGGGATCAACCGGCGCTGGTGCCGGCCGTAGTCGAGCAGGACGCCCTCGGTGCCGTCGCCCGTCGGGAACTGGCGACGCTGTGCCGCGTACGTCAGCGCGATCTCCAGGCCGATCTTCTGGGCGACGACCGCGGCGCCGTCGAGCGACACGCGGCCCTGCACGAGGGTGCCGAGCATGGTGAAGAAGCGGCGACCGGGCGAAGCGATCGGCGAGGAGTAGGTGCCGTCCTCGGCGACGTCGCCGTAGCGGTTCAGCAGGTTGGTGCGGGGGACGCGCACGTGGTCGAAGTGCAGCCGGCCGTTGTCGATGCCGTTCAGGCCGCCCTTGTAGCCGTCGTCCTCGCCGCCGACACCGGGCAGGAACGCACCCTCGGCGTCGCGGAGCGGCACGTAGAACGCGTGGACGCCGTGGTCGACGCCCTGCGTCACGAGCTTCGCGAAGACGACGGCGGCCTTGCCGTGCAGGGCGGCGTTGCCGATGTAGTCCTTCCACGCACCGCGGAAGGGCGTGTGGATCTCGAACTCCTGGGTCGCCGGGTCGTAGGTCGCCCGCGTGGCGATGCTCTGGACGTCCGAGCCGTGCCCGGTCTCCGTCATCGCGAAGCAGCCGGGGACCTCGAACGAGACGATGCCCGGCAGGAACTCGCGGTGGTTCCGTTCGGTGCCGAGGTGGTGCACGGCCGAGCCGAACAGCCCCCACTGCACGCCGGCCTTGATCTGCATCGAGGGGTCGGCCGTGGTGAGCTCCTCGAACGCGGCGAGGTTGCCGCCGTGGTTGCTCGAGCCGCCGAACTCCTCGGGGTAGGGGCGCTGGATCGCTCCCGCGTCGACGAGGATGCGGAGCTGGTCGAGTGTCCGGGCGCGGGCGTCGGCGTAGGGCATGCCCTCGACCTTGTGCATCGCCGGGTCGAGTGCGAGTCGGCGCGAGGCGCGGCGGTCGTCCGCCCAGCGGCCGAGCAGGTGCTCGGCGAGCAGGTCGACGTCGATCCGGACGTCGGTGTCCGTCCCGCCGGCGGGCGTGCCCGCGGCGGGGTCGCCCGCGGCGTCGGCCTTGGGCGTGTTCGTGCTGTGGACGGGTGCGGTGTCGACCATGGTCGGAGCCCTCCTGAACTGCTCTGTCCGGTGTTGCAGAGCCCACGCTATTGATCGGACCCGCGAGTCGCGTGAACGCCGTCCGGGCCGACAACGCACGGGGCGCTCTGGTCCGACACGGTGGTGGGAACCCTCCAAAGCGTCGACCGTCATTTCTTGAGCAGGGCTAGACGATTGTGCGCGAGCGGACGGGCGAGGGCAGACTGTCCGGCATGTCAGGTACCACCACGCCCGCACGCGGGCGGACCTTCTTCGGGCAACCGTTCGAGTTGTCGACTCCGTTCGCCGTCGAGCTCTGGGAGCGGTTCTCGTTCTACGGGATGCAGGGCATCGTCCTCATCTACATGTACTACACGCTCTCGCAGGGCGGGCTGGGCATCGACAAGGGCGTCGCCAGCGGGATCATGGGTGCCTACGGCGGAGCCGTGTACCTGTTCACGATCATCGGGGCGTGGATCGCCGACCGGCTGCTCGGTGCGGACCGGACACTGTTCGGCAGCGCCATCGTCGTCATGCTCGGGCACATCGCCCTCGCGCTCATCCCCGGTGTCGCGGGCGTCGGCGTCGGCCTCGTGCTCATCGCGCTCGGCTCCGGCGGGCTCAAGGCCACGGCGACGACGATCGTCGGCGGGCTCTACAGCCGGGACGACCCCCGTCGTGACGCCGGCTTCTCGCTCTACTACCTCGGCGTGAACCTCGGGGCGTTCTTCGGTCCGCTCCTGACCGGCCTGCTGCAGAGCTCGCTCGGCTTCCACTACGGCTTCGGCCTTGCTGCGGTCGGCATGGCGGCCGGGCTCGTGCAGTACGCGATCCGCCGCCGCAAGCTGCCGCAGTCCGTGCGGCACGTCACGAACCCCGTCGACCGCCGTCGGCTCCCGCTCATCGGCGTGCTCGTCCTCGTGGCACTCGCGGTGATCGTGGTCGCCGTGCTGACCGGGCTCCTCAACGTCGACAACCTGCCCACCGTGGTCGTCGCCATCGTCATCTTCGCCACGATCGGGTACTTCGTGGTGATCCTCTCGAGCGGCATCACCGCGCGGGAGCGGTCGCGCGTGTTCGCCTTCATCCCGCTGTTCATCGGCAGTGCGGTGTTCTGGTCGCTGTACCAGCAGCAGTTCACCGTCGTGACCGTCTACTCCGACGAGCGCCTCGACCGGTCCCTGTTCGGCTGGGAGATGCCGGTCTCGTGGGTGCAGTCGATCAACCCGGTCTTCATCATCGTGCTGTCCGGTGTGTTCGCGGCGATCTGGACGAAGCTCGGCGACCGCCAGCCGTCCACCCCGACGAAGTTCGCCCTCGGCACCGGCATCATGGGCGTCGCGTTCCTGCTCTTCCTGCCCTTCGTCGGCACCGGGCAGAACGGCACGCCGCTGCTCGCCCTCGTCGGGATCCTGCTCGTCTTCACGATCGCCGAGCTCCTGCTGTCGCCGGTGGGGCAGTCGGTGGCCACGAAGCTCGCACCGCCGAAGTTCCAGACGCAGATGGTGGCCCTGTTCTTCCTGTCGGTGTCGCTCGGCACCGCAGTCACGGGGGTGCTCTCGCAGTACTACGACCCGACGGACGAGGCGCCGTACTTCGCCGTCCTCGGGCTCGTCGCCGTCGCGGTCGGTGTCGTCCTGCTCGTCCTCGCCAAGCCGGTGCTGAAGCTCATGCGCGGCATCCGCTAACCTGAGGGCAGCCAGACCGGCCCCGGAACCAAGGAGTCACCAATGCTCGAACTCATCGCAGGCGTCATCATCGGCATCGGCGTGCTCGGTGGCGTGGGGGTCTGCATGGCCTTCGCAGCCATGATGAAGAGCGGCAACGAGGAGTACTAGCCCTCGGTGTCCGGTGCCGGTTCGATCGGCACCAGCTGACGACTCAGGACGGTCGCGCGCTCGAACGGGCCGCGGCCGTCCTTCGTGTACACGGGTTCCTCGAACGCGACCGTCCAGGTGCGCTGGGTCCCGCCGAGCTGGCTGCCGCCCGGTGCGACGATGACGCCGATCGGCTCGTCGGCCCACTGCTCGCCGCCCTGGTCGGTGTCGACGACCTGCACGAGGGCGCCGATGCCGAGGCCCGGTCGGTCGTCGGGGCGGGGGCTGGGGGAGCGGCGTCCGAACACGCGCCCACCGTACCGTGCGCGGGTCAGTTCCAGATGGAGATCCAGTCGACGGACACGGTGCCGGTTGCGTCCGTCGGGACGGCGCCGTGATCGGTCCACGTCTCGCCCTGCAGGGTCACGCGCATCGGCTTCGTCGGCACGGCCTCGGTGGTGGAGGAGACGAGCTCCCCGTCCCAGTAGAAGCGGACGATGCCCGTGTCCCACTCGGTGGTGGCGACGTGGTACTCGGTGGTGTCGGTCTTCGCGTGGACCTGCACCGAGCGGTCGTACTTGACGTGACGGTTCGCGTACGTTCCCGGGATCGCGGACGCGGGGCGCGGCGATGCCCCGAGCGTCAGTGACTCCGGCCAGTCGATCTCGCCGTCGTTCCACTCGTCGGAGGACGGCCACAGCATGCCGACGAACTTGTACCCGTCCGTGACCGTGGTCTTGTAGCGGATGCTGACCCGTGCCGTCGTGTGCGGTGCGTACCCGTCCGGCATGACGGCGGCGACGAGCGGTCGGCCGCCCTCGGAGTGGAAGTCGAAGTCGAGGTTGCCGTCGGCGACGGACAGCACCTTCGCAGGCGCGTACGTGCCGAGTCCGCTGGTGTCCTGGAAGCCGTCGTAGAGGCCCATGCCGGGGTAGACGGATGCCACCGTGCCGAGTGCGGCGGGCTTCGTGAAGTCCTCGGCGTACGACTGCCGCCAGGTGCGTCCGTTCGACGTGACGTCGCCGACCGGGAGTGTCGTCGGCACGGCGGTCGGGGTCGGGGTGGGTGTGGGCGTCGGTGTCTGCTTCGGCGTCGGTGTGACCAGCGGAGTCGCTGTGGCGGTGGTCGGTGCCGCTGTCGACCCCGGTGCCGTGGAGGACGGGACACACGCAGCGAGCGCGCCGGCGACGAGGAGCCCGGTGACGATCGCGCCTGCGGTGCGTGTGCGAGTGGTCACGGTACGGTCCCTGCTGGAGTCGGTGGAGCTCCTGGCGATCGTAGTCAAGGAGTGCCCGGCGGCCTGCTGTTGCCGGCACCCCAGTCCGGGGGTGGCGGGAACGGTCGCCCTGGTCGCACGACATGCCGTGCACCCATCGCCGGGGTCGTACGAAGTGCCGCTGCTGCCGGCGCCGGGCGGCAGTTCGTGCGACCCCGGCGGCCCGCGAACGGGCGGTCGGCCCGCGGACGGGACGGGACGGGACGCGCGCCTACGCCCCCACGGCAGCCCGCGCGATCTCGGTGATCGACGAGTGCCCGGTGTCCGGGTGCTTGCGCATCGACAGGAGCCGCTCCATCGAGGGCTCCAGCGCCGTGACCTTGTCGAGCGGCGCACTCACGACGAGCTGGAACCCGAGCCGCAGCCACGCCGTCACCGCACGCCCCGCGAACTCCGAGTCCGCCTTGATGAAGGCCTCGTCGAGGAACACCGGCGCGAACCGCGGCCGCGGCCGGGTCTCGTCGCCGAGCTGGTACCGGAGCGCGGCACCGACGATGAACGCCACGAGCTCCTGCGTCTCACCGCCGGACTTGTCGCCGAGGGACGAGTACACGCCGAGGTCGTTGCCCTCGGTGTCGTACCGCACGGCCGTGATCTCCATGTGCCGTCGGACGTCGAGCACGGCGTCGCGCTGCGTGGTCCGGCCGCCACGCGGGACGGACGGGTCGGGGCGGATGACGACCATGAAGCGTCGGAGTCTGCGGAACCGGGTCTCGAGCACGTCGTCGGTCAGCTCGGTGTCGACGGACGCCGACAGTGCCCGCAGCTCCCGGCGGAAGGCCGTGACCTCTTCGCGCGTGACCCGGCGGATCTGGATCTTCAGCCGGTCGCGGTTCGCACCGAAGGGCAGCTCGCGGAGGATCTCGTTGACCGGTTCGAGCCGCTCCTCGATCTCGACGACGGCCCGGTCGAAGGCGCCGGCGAGCGGGACGAGGTCCTCGCCGCTCCACTGCGACAGGCGTCGGCGCCACTCGCTCCGGCGGGAGTGCAGGCCCGTCGCGACGATCTGGTCGAGGATGGCGCGGTAGTCGGGGTAGGACGCGACGCCGGTCCCGAGGTTCGGGTCCGGCCAGGCGTCCTGGTAGCGCTGGAAGGTCAGCGTCAACGCGGTCGAGGCCGAGGCGGCGCCGTCGAGCGCCTGCGCGAGGCGTTCCTCGAGCCGGCGCTTCAGTCGGCGGGTGGCGTCGTCGAAGCCGTCGACGCCGTCCGGCGCTCCGATCTCCTCGAACGTCTCGGACAGCAGCTGCGCCTGTCGGTCGTCCGGCAGGGCGTCAGGGGTGTCCTCGAAGCGCGACAGGATCTCGGCCGCGGCGTCCTGACCGTCCACGAGCACGGCGTGCCGCTCCTCGAGCCGGGCGACGGACTGGCGGGCAGCGGCGCGACGGTCCGACGCCTCGTCGAGGGACGCCCGGAGCCGACCCACGGCCGAACGCAGGGTGCGCAGGCCGTCGTCGGCGGCGAGGAGTGCCTGGCGTTCCTGGTCGAGGCGGGCGAGCGAGTCGTCGAGCCCGACGACGTCGATCGCCTCCCACGTGACGTCGACGATGTGCTGGTGCGCCGCGCGGAGGACGTCGAGCGCCGTGATGTCCTGCGCGACGTCGGTACGCCGGGCCTCGAGCGTGGCGAGGTCCTCGGCGATCGCGGCCAGCTCCTGCTCCACCGAGGCGACCCGCGCCTCGTTCGTGAAGCCGATGACGTTCGCCTGACGCCGGTCGCCGTGGGCACCGCGTCGACCGTCGCGGAGCTGCCCGGACTCGGTGACGCGCCGACCGCCGCCGCCGAGGTCCGCGGCGGACCCGACGCACCGGGCGTCGGTGCGGTCGGACTCGATGCGCTCGCGCACCCAGGTGCTGAACGGCGACTGCTTGATCGCGAGCTTGCCGGACACCATGGACGGGTCGCCGTCGACGTCGATGTGTGGCCCCGTCGGGACGCCTTCGAACTGCACGCGCACCGGCAGGCGGAGCGCGTCGATCGCCTCGCTGAAGTCGGCGAGGCGATCCTGGTCGACCAGGAGCGTGCGGGCGACGGGCGCCAGGACGGACTCGATCGCCGTGCGCCACCGCTCCTCGCCGGGCAGCACGTCGAGCAGTTCGGCGACGAAGGGCAGCTCGGACGGGTCGATGCCGGCGGCGCGGGCCATCGCCAGTCGGGCCTCGTGCATCGGCAGCGGCATGGCGCCCTGTCGGTGCTCGAGCGACTGGCGCTCCTGGCGGAGGGACCGCTCGCGGTCGAGGAGCGGGTACTCCTCGCGGGTGAGGGCGTCACGGCGCTCGTCGAGCTCCGCGCGCGACGCGGGGTAGGTGCCGAGGAACTCGTGGGACGCCCGCTGCGCGGCGGTGAAGGACTGCTCGGTGGACACGGGCGACCCGAGCACGGCCGTCCGCTCGTCGAAGGTCGCCCGGGTGCGGACGACGGCGTCGCGCTCGCGCGTCCGACGGTCGATGCGGTCCTCGAGCTGCGCCAGCGCGTTGCCGCCCTGGTCACGGAGCCGGGCCTCGGCGTCCCGCAGCTCGATCTCGACCGCGGCGTGCCGGGCCTCCGCCGCGGCGACCTCGGCGCGGGCAGCCGTGCGTTCGCGCCCGTTGCGGTCCACCTCGGCGTCCAGGAGCGCACGCTTGCGCGATGCGGTCCAGTGCGCGAACGGGGAGACCTCGGCGCCGGTCGCGATCCCGTCGAGCGCCTCGGCCGCGGCCCTCGAGCGCGCGATCTCGGCGTGCAGTTCGGTGATGGGGGAGAGGATGCGGACCTTGCGCTCCTCGGTGTCCATCGCCTCGTACGCCTCGTCGAGGGCGGAGAAGTGCGCGAGGGCGCGGTCGGCGGCCTCGTACGTGCCCGGCGTCTCGAGCACGAGCGACTTGTACAGGGCGTCGACGGTCGGCAGGTGCTGCCCGGCCTGGATGCGCGCGAGGAGCCGCATCGCGCGGTTGCCACCGCCGGAGTCGCCGATCCCGAGGCGGGTCTGCAGCGTGTACGCGAGCTCCTGGTAGGTGTCGCGGATGACGAGCCCCGGCACGCGTCCGGTGAGCTCGAGGTGGTGGAACCGCGTCGGCACGAACTCCTCGAGCCGGCGCAGGTCGAACGTGTCGTCCACCGTCGCCATGGTCATCTGGATGTCGCCGACGCCCCGCGCACGCTTCGGCACGATGTACGCGCGCAGCACCGTGAAGCGCCGCTCGTCGTCGTTCCGGAACGTCACCGCGACGGCACCCCACGTGGTCTGGTCGTCGCCGCGCAGGTTCACGTCGCGCAGGGCACCGGACTCGGGGTCGCGACGGGTGTCCACCTTGCCGCGCAGGTACGTCAGCAGGTTCCGCTGGTCGGCACTGCGCGCGCGCCCGGTGGTGGCGTCGTTCGACGCGCCGTTGAACGGCACGTCCGACGGCATCATCACGGCGAGGTACGCGTCCATCAGCGTCGACTTGCCGGTGCCGGACGCGCCCGAGATGAGCGTCGCGGTGCCGGACAGCTCGACCTGGCGGTGGCCGTGGAAGCCGCCCCAGTTCACGACCTGCATCGACTCGGCGCGCCACTGCGCGACCGTGTCGAACAGCGCCGGGATCTCGAAGGTGTCGGTCACGCTTCCGTCTCGCCTTCGTCGTCGGTGTCGGTCTCGTCGGCCAGGAGGGACGGGTCGTCCCCGTCGGTCGGCTCGCCCTCCGGAGTGGTCGCGTCCCCGTGCGCGGTGGCGGTCCGCGACGCTGTGGTCGCCAACCACGTGTCCAGGTCGCGCAGCCGCTCCAGGGGGAGCAGCACCTCGACCACGCTCGCGACCCGGAACCGGTCCGGGTCGCTGGTCTTCAGCAGGATCCGGGCGGTCACGAGGCGTTCGACCGCCTTCGCCACGCGGCCCTCGTCACGGGTGCGGTCGGTCGCCGTCGCGGGGCGGAACCCGGCGACGTGCCCGAGGATCTCGGAGCGGTCGACGACGACCTGGTCCGGGCCCGGGCGGGTGTCGGCGCGGAGGCGCATGCGCAGGTAGACGAGGACGATCGTCTCCTCGCGCGTGTACGGGACGTCGCGCAGCAGGGTGGGGAAGCCGCGGCGATGGCTCTCGGAGCGGGCCTGACGCTTCCAGGCGACCTCGCGGTCGCGGTCCACGTGCAGTTCGAGGAACAGGTCGTTGAGGCGTGAGCGGAGCTGGTACTCCGCGTCGAGCACGGCGCGCCACTCGTCGGCGTGCGTCCGTGCGCTGACGTAGGAGTTGCGGAGCAGCGCCACGAGGGCACGGCGCTGCCGGTCGTCCAGTCGGCCCTCGTCGCCCTCGAAGAGGGCGAAGCTGGTCTCGTCGCGCTCGTCGTCCTGCGGGACGGGTGCGGGGTCGTCGTAGGGGACCGTCTCGTCGACCGGTGCCGGCGTCGTGTCGCTCACCGCGCCTCCTGTGCGTGTTCGTCGTTCGTCGTGTCTGGCGTCCGGTCGCGGCGCTCGTCGGTGAGCGCCGCGGTCGGCATGTGGAAGGTGACCGGGCTGCCGTCGGGACGGACCGTCCGGTGCTCCGCGAGGTGCGTGGCGGACTCGAAGTCCTCGTGACCGGTGAGGAGATGCGCGAGCCCGAAGAGCTCGACCGGACGCCGCTGCTCCGGCGGCAGGCCGTGGAAGGCGTCGACGCTGGAGTCGGCCTCGGCGGAGCGCAGTGCCGCGCGGAGCTCGGTGAGGAGCGGTCCGCCGTGTCGCCGGAGCGTCTCCACGTCGAGTTCCTCGAAGACGTCGTCGTCCGGCTCCTCGATCGCGGGCGGCACGGACTCGGCGTCCGGATCGTAGAACCGTTCGCGCAGCGTGCCGACCTCGGCCGTCGCCGGCAGGAGACCGAGGGACAGCCGGTCGCGCGCCGACCCCTGCTCCATCCAGGTCGCGAGCCCCCGCTCGATCGACCGGATGACGGCGTCGAGTTCACGGTCGCGGGCGACGTCGTGCGCGACGATCTGGTCGCGCAGCGTCGCCGTGAGCTGTCGTCGCTGGGCGAGGACGTCCTCGATGCCCTGGCGGAGGATGACCACCGTGTTGCGGAAGGCCCGGCGCTCGGACGCGCCGAGGGAGTCCGCGAAGGGGTGGGCCAGGATCGTCGCGATGTCGTCTCGGAGCCGCAGCAGCAGGGCGTCGTCGCGGAGCAGCTCGAACGCCCCCTCGAACGCACGGCCCTCGGGGGTGGCCTGCATGAGGTTGTCCGTGCGGGCGAGGTAGTCGTCGAGGATCTCGCCGATCGGACGGACCTCTTGCCGGAAGTCCTCGACGATCGAGCGGTGCATCGTCGCCACCGCTTCCTCCACACGCTTGAAGTCGCTCGGGAGCTGGCGGATCAGGTCGGAGATGTTCGTGTAGCCGTCCCGCATCCGGGCGTCGTCCACGGTGTCCACGTCACCGTGTTCGAGTCGCGCCCGCTCGGCCTGGAGCTCGGCGATCTGCGCGTCGATGCGGCGGATCTGCACGTCGGGGTCGGGCTCGGCGCGGGCGGCCCAGCGGTGCACGGCGTCGACGATCATCGCGAGCCGGCTCTCGCTGATGAGCGCCCGGTCGGACGACAGGGCGTCGACGAGGGACAGGGCCTCGAGCGCGTGGCTCGTCAGGGAGTACTGCTCGTCGCCGTCGGGGGAGTTCGAGCGGACGAGCCACTGCGCGGCGACCCACTCGCGGCAGAGGGCGCGGCCGTTCGGTCGGGCGTCCTGCTCGGGCTGCTCCGCCTGCTCGCTCGCGGGGGTGCGCGCGCCGGCGGCCTGGAGCCGTGCGACGTGCTCCTCGACCTGCAGGTGCATCCGATCCGCGGGGACGTACTGCACGTCGCGGTCGAACACCGTGCGGAACACCGCGAGGACGACGGCGCTGGTCGGCCGGGACATCAGCCGGAGGGTCGGACGGTCGAGGACTGCCCGGACCCGGGCGAACTCGAGGTCGACGTCGGTCATGCGCCCCTTCGTCCGATCTTGCTCGTGACTGTCTCAACAGATGCGAAGAGCCCGACGCTGTTGCGCCGGGCTCTTGCGGGTGGGTGGGCGATACCAGACTCGAACTGATGACCTCTTCGGTGTGAACGAAGCGCGCTACCAACTGCGCCAATCGCCCCCTGCACTGTGCGTGCCAGTCGATAGTAGCGGATGCCGGGGCCGGTGCCGAACACGGCGCGCGTCCCGGGTGTGGCGCGGGTGGTGGAACCCGCCCGATCCGCATGAACACGGGGGACACGCCCGGTGAACGAGGAGGATTTTGGTGGATGCCCCCGGGTTCGTATAGAGTTTACGTCGTCGCCGCGACAGCGGGTCAGACAAGTGCGGATGTGGCGCAGTGGTAGCGCATCACCTTGCCAAGGTGAGGGTCGCGAGTTCGAATCTCGTCATCCGCTCGAGTGTGGTGTTCTCCGGAACGTCACGACTCACCAGAGGGTATCCCACCGTTCGGGTACTCACGGAGACGTGAACCTCGATGGTGGGGTGGCCGAGAGGCTAGGCAGCGGCCTGCAAAGCCGTCCACGCGGGTTCGAATCCCGTCCCCACCTCCAGTTCCACACTCCTCTGGGCGATTGGCGCAGCGGTAGCGCGCTTCCCTGACACGGAAGAGGTCACTGGTTCGATCCCAGTATCGCCCACCACAGCAGAAAGCCCCCGGGAGACCGGGGGCTTTCGTGTTTGATCAGCCACTGCGCGAACCCCGGATCAGAGCACGTGGCATGGTCTCGGCGCGATCGAGCGTCCGCGTGTGCCCGTGGTGCGAGCTCGGCGTGTTCAGCGACCGGTTCAGCATCTGCGTCGGTCGCGCTCGACTGCCGACATCGGTGCCGGCGCTTCATCGGGTCGACTTCGATGAGGTGGAGCAACGGCGTCGCGGACAGGCTGGGCCGGTTTCGGATGCGTGTGACGCCATGTGGCGATGGCGGCCGCTGCACCCGCTGGTGCTGACACCAGCAAGGGGAACTGCCAGATCCAGCCGCCGCCGGAGAACGCGACCACTCCCTGCATGCAGCCGGCAGCCAGCGCACCGGCGACGACCAAGTGGGTAGCGACGTGCGCCGCCGTGTTCCGGACGGAGGTGAGGAGCCTGCCGGTGACGTAGGTGAACGGCAGTGCGACGGCCGCCCCGCCGATGCTGATGATGCCGGCGATGAACACCGTGGTCATGCCGAGGAACAGTGCGGAGCCATCGGCACCGGAGAACAGGCTGACCAGGATGCAGACCAGCAGCACGGTGGGGGTGGTGACACCGACCATCCACAGGTAGCTCTTGCCGACGAGCCCGAAGGTCTCACGTGCGGTCCATGTCCCCATGACTGCAACTATGCGGCAATCACGGTGCAGGCCTGTTGCTCCCGTACCGTTCGTGACCGAACAGTCAGCGTGCCGTCATGCTTGCTCAGAGTCTGCGCCATCCCGTTGACACCGCAGACGCCGACGCTGCCGTGCACCACGAGGAAGCCCCCGGGGCGTCGGGTCTCGCTCTCCGTCCCTTCGAGGACGCTCACGCCCAGAATGCGGTTCCCCTGCCGATCGCCCGGTCGCTCCCGTCTACGGTTGCCCCATGTCCGACGTCGCTGCGCCCCGGCCGCTCTCCCGGGTGACGATCGCGGTGATCTGGGCGCTCGCGGTCGTGTTCAACGCGGCGTTCGTCGCCTTCTTCACGTTGTACACGGAGGCTGACGACTGGGCTGTCGACCGTTCGGAGTCGACCGGGGCGTTCGACCCGTCGCAGTTGCTCCCGCACGATGCTGCGCTCTGGGTGGTCGCGCACGCCGCGCTCGGTCTCCTCGTCCTGCTCGACGGAGTGGGCATCGCGCTCTCCGTGCGATGTTTCCGGGCCCGGGCCCGGGCCCGGGCTGGTCGGTTGCGCCGTGCTCCTGTGGGAGTCGAGCGATAGGGAGTGGGCCGGATCAGGCGAGACCGATGCAGTGCGCCAGCACGGCCTGCTGCACCGGCAGCAGGGATGCCTTGAACCCGTGCCCGACGAAGGCCGGGTGCGCGACGGCGTCCGCGCTGACCTCCCGCCCGCGCACGAACGGCGGACACGGGGCGAAACGGACGCCGGCCGGTGCGGTGTCGAGCAGGTCCGCCGTGACCCGGAACGGCTCGAGCGCCTCGGCATGCCGACCGGGCCCGTCGGTGATGACGACGTCGGCCGTCCGGATCGCGGTCGCGAGGTCGTCCGTCCACGCGGCTCCGGGGGTCGCGAGGTCGGCGGGGCAGCACTGCACCAGGTCGAGCTGCAGGACACGTGCGGCCTCCTGCCACGCCCGGGCGATGTTGCCGTCGGCGCCCACGAAACGGAAGCGCAGCGTGCCGAGGTCGCGCTGCGCCCGCCGCAGGGCGTACAGGTCGGACAGCACCTCGCACGGGTGGTTCTCGTCGGTCATCGCGTTCACGACGGGCAGTGCTCCGGCACGCGCGAGGCCCTCGACGACGGTGAGGTCGTGGTGGCGGACAACGAGGACGTCCGCCCACGAGGCCAGGTAGCCGGCGACGTCCGAGAGCGCCTCGGGCTTGTCGAGCGTGGTGTCCGGGAAGACGATCGGCTGCAGTCCCATCGTCGCGGCACCGCGCTCGAACGTGACCCGCGTGCGCAGGCTGGTCGCGGGGAAGAACATCACCGCGGAGCCGTCGGTCGTCGGCCCCTGACCGGTGCGGTACGCGTCCGCGAGGGCGAAGACCTGCTCGACCTCGTCTGCCGTCCAGTCGTCGAGCCGGGTCAGGGAGCGCATCGCACCAGCCTAGGGAACGGCACGAGCCCCACGGCACGAGCCGATCGGGACGATGCGTCGTTCAGGACTCGCCGAGCGCGGACAGCACCTGGTGCCGGACGTCGGGTGCACCGTCGGCGTACCGGTCGACCAGGACGGTACGCATCCCCGCGGACCGGGCCCCGGCGACGTCGCGGACCGGGTCGTCGCCGACGAAGAGGCACACCGACGCGGGCACCCCCAGTGCGTCGGCGAGCGCGTGGAAGGCTCCTTCGTCGGGCTTCTGCACGCCGATGCGCTCCGAGATGCACACCACGTCGAGGGCGGTGTCGAGTCCGGTCGCGGCCAGCTTCTCGGACTGCTGCGCGGCGGACCCGTTCGTCAGCAGCCCGAGGCGGTAGCCGCGCGTCCGGAGCTCGCGGAGCAGCGGCACAACGTCCGGGAACGCACGCCAGGCGGCGCGGTAGGCGTCGAGGTACCGCTCGAACACGCTGTCCAGAGCGTCGGGGTCGTGGGGGAGCACGATCCCGAGCGGGGGCAGGACGGTCCGGAGCCGCTCGCGCCGCTGCTCCTGGAAGCCGATCTCGCCGGAACGCCAGCGCTCGAAGTGCTCGTCCTCGGCGGCGGACCAGGCGTCGAGCACCGACGGGGTGACGGTGACGCCCAGCCCGGTGAGGAACTGCTCCGCGCCGGTGCGGGCGGCGCCCCGGTGGTCGAAGAGGGTTCCGTCGAGGTCGAACCCGACCGCTCGCGAAGGTGCCACGCGGCCAGGCTACGACGTGTCCCGGCAACCGTACGATGGCGGGGATGGACATCTCGCTGCGCCCCGGTACCCCTGACGACGTGGAGTGGATCGCGGAGCTCCGGGCCGAGGTGCTCCGAGCCGACCTCCGCCGACTCGGCCGGTACGACGACGTGCGCGTCCGGGAGCGGCTGCGGCGCGGCTTCCTGCCCGACAGCACGCGGGTCATCGTGGTCGACGGTGCCGACGTCGGCTCCGTCACGGTCCGGGTCGACGGCAGCGGCCGGTGGATCGAGCACCTCTACCTCGCGCCGCACCTGCAGGGGCGCGGTATCGGGTCGTCGGTGCTGCGGACCGTGCTGGCCGAGCCGCACGCCGGGGAGACGCGACTCATCGTGCTGCAGGGGAGTGCGGCACAGCGGCTCTACGAGCGGCACGGGTTCGTCCGTGACCACGAGGACGACGTCGACGTGGTGATGGTGCGTCCCGGCGACCCGGACCCCGTCACGTCGGCGTACTCGCGTCGCGCCGCCGAGTACATCGAGCACCTGGGGTCGATGACCTCCGTCCACCCGGCCGACGCGGCGCTGGTGACGGCGTGGGCGTCGACCGTCGACGGACCCCTGCTCGACGCCGGGTGCGGCCCCGGACACTGGACGGCACAGCTCGCCTCGCTCGGTCACGACGCACGGGGTGTGGACCGTGTCCCGGAGTTCGTCGCGCACGCCCGGCAGGCGCATCCGGGCGTCCCGTTCGCGGTCGCGGACGTCGACGCGCTCCCCGACGAGCCGGAGAGCCTCGGAGGCGTCCTGGCCTGGTACTCCTTGATCCACCACGACCCGGCTGCCCTGCGACGTCCGCTCGAGGAGTTCGCGCGGGTCCTCCGCCCCGGCGGCGGGCTGCTCGTCGGGTTCCCCACCGGACCGGACGTGGAGCCGTTCGACCACGCGGTCACCACCGCCCACCGGTGGTCGGTGGACCGCCTGGAAGCCGCGGTCTCCGCAGCGGGCTTCGACGTCGTCGAGACGGTCACCCGGGACGCCGACGACGCGACCCCGCGGCCGCACGGAGCGATCTCCGCGCGGCGTCACGACCGACCGGTCGCCGTCACCACCCCGGGACCTCGACGCGCACGGAACTGATCCGACCGGCCCGGGTCCGTGCCGTCACGGCGGGGTCGTAGCTGTCGGCGGTCGCGAGGTAGAGCGTGCGCCCGTCCTCGCCGCCGAGCGCACAGTCGATCGCACACCGACCCGGGGCCTCGATGCGGTCCGTCACCGTGCCGCCCTCGACGACCCGCAGGAACTCGCCGGTGTCGACGGAGCAGACCCAGACCGCGCCGTCGCGGTCGACGGTGCTGCCGTCCGGCGTGGTGCCGTCGGGGAGCGCCGCCCACTCGCGTCGTCCGGTCAGGGAACCGTCGGGCTCGATGTCGAACGCCGTCAGACGACCACCCCATGTCTCGCTGACCACGAGCGTCCGGGTGCCCGGGAGGACGTTCGCACTGTTCGGGAAGACGAGACCGTCCGCGGCGAGGCGGTGCGACCCGTCGGTGTCGATCACCCAGAGCGGGCCCGGGCGGAGCTCCTCACCGCCGTAGAGGTCGTATCCGAAGGCACCGATGTAGGTGCGGCCGGTGGCGTCGTCGACGACCAGGTCGTTGAGCAGCGAGGACTCGACCCCGGACAGGTCGGCGAACACCTCGGCCGCGCCGTCCTCGCCCACGGCTACCACCGTGCGGGACTCCATCGCGCTGACGATCAACCGGCCGTCCGGCAGCCACCCGAGGCCCGAGGACTGCCCGTCCACCGTGGTCTCGAGCCGGGGCTGCGCGGCCGGGCCGGGGCGCAGCGAGAACACCTCGCCCGTGTGCATGTCGGAGTACCAGAGCCGGCCGTCGTGCCAGCGGTTGCCCTCGGGGAACCGGATGTCGGTGACGACGTCGGTCGCGGTCGTGGAGTCGAGTGTGATGTGCACCGACCCAGCCTCTCAGAGCTCGCCGGGAGGCCCCGACTGCCAGCGGACCCACGCCTCGAGCTGTGCCTTCGCGCTCTCGAGACTGGTGTGGAAGCCGGTCATGTCGCCGTCCCGCAGCCGCACGACGTACCGCGACCCGAAGACCACCGTGCCGATCACGACGGAGCCGCACCGCGCCTCCCAGGTCCGCGGATCGACCGCCGCCCAGCGGACGTCGTCGGTCTCGGCGTGCTCGGTGCTGGAGAGGGAGGTCATGGTGCTTCCGGTCGCTGGACGATGGGATCGTTCCGGCGGCCGTGGGCTGGGGTCACCTGGCTCGACGGTAGTCCTCGGCGCCTGGGCGGCGGACGCCCCGGCTCAGGCCATCCGGTCGAGCCAGTCGCGGAACAGCGCCGCCGCGACCGCCGGACGTTCCAGGTGGGCGTTGTGCCCCGCCGCGTCGAGCACGGCGTACGTCGCGCGGGGGTAGTGGTCGCGCAGCGCCCAGCCGTCCTCGTACCCGACCACGTCGTCCTGACGGCCGAAGAGGTGCAGTGTCGGCGCCGTGAACGGATCGGGGTGGAGCGCCTCGGGTTCGGTGCGCAGCGCGTAGTCGGACGCGATCCGGTCGACCACGGCCTGGTCGGCGGCGCGCAGTCCGGGGAGCACGGACCGTTCGTACGCCTCGAGCGTCGCGGTGGTCTGGACGACGCTGAGGGCGGCGAAGTCGTCGCGGGCGACACCGGGCTCGGCCGCGGCGACCACGACCGGATCGGGGAGGACGACCTGTCGCGGGGGCACTCGTCGGCGAGCGTGGTCCGGTTCGACGACGCCGACGATCGTGGCGAGGCCGAGCACCTGGCCGCGGAGCTCGTGCGCGACGGAGCGCGCGACCATGCCGCCGAACGAGTTGCCGACGATCGCGAACGGCTCGTCGCCCAGGTGCGCACGGACCGCTGCACGGACGGCGTCGGCGACGTCCTGCGCGCTCGAGGCCGATGGGTCGTACCCCGGCGACTCCCGCACCCACGGCAGGTCGAGGTGGACCCACCGCCACGGCGCGTCCGCGACGGCGTGCTCGAGGGGGAGCAGGATGCGATGGTCGATGCCGAAGCCGTGCACGGCGACGAGCGGGCGGCCCTGACCGGTGGTGCGTGTGATCACGCTCGGACCCTAGCGGGGACCGCCGACGGTCACGGGGCCCGGAATCGCTCGACCACCGGGCAGGCGAACGGATCGCTCGCCGCCAGGCCGACCTCGTTCAGGTACCGGACGACGATCACGTAGGAGTGCACGAGGGTCGTCTCGGTGTACGGCACCCCCTGCTCCTCGCAGTACCGGCGCACGAGGTCCCGCGCCGCACGGAGGTTCGGCCGGGCCATGCTCGGGAAGAGGTGGTGTTCGACCTGGTGGTTCAACCCGCCCATGAAGAACTCGACCCACCGCCCGCCGCTGATGTCGCGGGAGGTCAGCACCTGGCGGGAGAGGAAGTCGACCCGGCGTCCGGCCTCGATGATCGGCATGCCCTTGTGGTTCGGCGCGAACGCGATCCCCATGCAGAACCCGAACACCGCCAGCTGGACGCCGAGGAACGCGAACGCGATGCCGATCGGCAGGACCCAGAAGACCGCGCCGACGTAGAGCACGAAGCGTCCGGCGAAGACGGAGCCCTCGGCCCAGCGGTGCTTGACGGCGCCGCGTCCCGTGTAGGTGCGGATCGACTGCCAGTGCAGGTTCGCGCCCTCGACGAGGAGCATCGGGAAGAACGCCCACCCCTGCACCCGGACCAGGACGTGCAGGAACCCGCTGCGGCTCCGCGCGTCCTCCGCCCGGAACGAGATCGCGTCGAACGAGATGTCCGGGTCCTTGCCGACCGTGTTCGGGTTCGCGTGGTGCCGGGTGTGCTTGTTCATCCACCAGGCGTAGCTGATGCCGGTCAGGAACGTGCCGACGTACCGTGCCGCACGGTCGTTCCAGTCGTGACTGGCGAAGACCTGCCGGTGTGCCGCCTCGTGCGAGAGGAACGCGAACTGGGTGAAGAGCAGTCCGAGCACCCCCGCGACGACGAGCTGCCACCACGAGCCGCCGAGCACGGCGAACGCGGTGCCCGTGGCGACGAGCAGCGCCGTGAGGACGGCGACGAGCCCCCAGTACCAGCCGGTCCGACGACCGAGGAGTCCGGCGGTGCGGACCTGGGCGAGCAGCGCGGTGTAGGTCGACGTCGTGTCGGGCCGGCCGTCGCGCGGTGTGGTCTTCCGGTAGCCGACCGGTGCGGTCGTGTCGTCGACCATGGTGTCCTCCTGGGTGCAGCGGTGACGCTGTAACCGGGGACCGGGGCTACGTGGTGCCCTGCACGCTACGCGGAGCGACCTGCGCGGCTCAGGGGATGACGAGTCGCCGCTCCACGACCGCGCGCGCGACGTCGGCGAGCAGCTCCTGGTTGGACCGCGCGTGGGTGCGCAGCTTCGCGAAGGCCTGGTCCATGTCGATCTGGTGGGTCTGGGCGAGGAAGCCCTTCGCCTGCTCGATGACGATCCGGCTGTCGAGCGCGCGCTGGAGCTGCTGCTGCGCCAGGTTGGCGTGTTCGAGCGACCGCTGCTGCAGGATGCTGATCGTGGCCACGTCCGTGAGCGCCTGGGCGGCGAGGGCGTCGTCGCGGTTCAGGGCGCCCTCGCTCTCGCGGAACAGGTTGAGCGACCCGAGCGTGGTGTCGCGGAGGCGCATCGGGATGGCGTGGACCGAGGCGTAGCCGGACTCGGCCGAGGCCGCGGCGAACGTCGGCCACCGGCGTTCCATCTCGGCGTGGTCGCGCACCGACACCGGGCGCCCGGTGGCGAAGCACTCCACGCAGGGGCCTTCGCCGGCGTCGAGCTGCAGGAGTCCGAGGAAGCTCGACCGGTCGCTCGTGGACGCGAGGACCTCGAGCTCCTGCGACTGGTTGACGAGCAGGATGCCGGCGGCGGACGCGTCGAAGATGTCGACGACGCTGTCGACGAGGTTCTGCAGGAGTTCGACCACGTCGTAGTCGTCCACGAGGATGTCGGTCAGCGCGACGAAGGTGTCGACGAGTCGGTGCTCGCGGGTCGGTGCCATGGTGCGTGCTCCCTAGGTCTCGGAACCGTACGGCCGGGCGAGGTCGAGTCGGCGTTCGATGATGTCCGCGGCGACGTCGCGGACGGTGCGTTCGGTGGCGTACGCGTGGGCCTGCAAGACGAGCAGGGCGTCCTGGACGCTGACGCCGAGCTGGGCTGCGACCATGCCGGTGGCCTGGTGCACCTCCCGCCTCGAGTATCGTCCGGGTTCCATGTCCGCGCGCCCGTCGGCGGCAGCGGCGAGCAGGGCGTCCCGGAGGACACGCCGCGCGGCGACCGTGCTCAGCTCGATCGCCCCCTGGACCTGCCCGCGGGTCAGTGTCCGTTCCTCGCCGACCGTGAGGTCGACGGCGCCGACGGGGATCGTGCCGATGCGCATCGGGAAGGAGAAGAGCGCACCGACCCCGGCACGGAGGAGTTCCTCGAGCGCGACGGGCCAGCTCGTGGTCGTCGTGGCGGTGAGGTCGGCCTCGAGGACCGGACGCCGGGTCTCGAGTGCCTGCCAGCACGGCCCCTCGCCGAGGTCGAGTTGGATCTCGTCCACACGCTCCGCCATCGCGTCACTCGCGCACACCGTCACCGAACCCAACGGGTCGCCGAGCGTCGAGATCCCGACGCTCGTCACGGGGAGGGTGGCGAGGAAGGGCGGGCACAGGTCGGTGCCCTCCGGCGCGGCCTGCATGGCGGCCGCTGCTGCAGCGAAGTGATCCATCTGTGACACCGTTCTCGGTCGTCCGCCGTCGTGCGATCCGTCGCACGGTCCATCCGGCCGTCGATGCATTGTCCGTTTTCCGAGACCCTAGTGCACCTGCGCTGCCTCCGGGACGAAGCGGATGCGTTCCGCTGCCCGCGTCACGTCCTGCGCCCGGGCCGTCCGGTCGTCGAAGTCGGCCCGTGCGGCGTCCCGCGCGAGCTCCTTCTCGGCCAGCGAGGCGCGACTGACGGTGTCGACGATCGTCGCGACGGCGGTGGCGAGGCCGCGTTCGAGCTGCCCGAGGTTCGCGTGCCCGCACGCTCCCAGCCAGGAGGGTCAGGGCTGCTGGACCGGCCGGTAGATCGCGATCGGGGGCGCCTGGTCGTCACCGTCGTCGTGGCTCTCGCCGGAGGACAACCAGGTCCGACCCTCGTGCTCGATCGTCGTCGGCAGGTCGCCGTGCACGAGGATCCGCGCCGCTGGTTCGTCGCCGTCGACGAGGTCCACACCGTGGGCCTGGGTACCGCCGGGGTTGTCGTGCACGTAGCTCATGGTGTGATCGAACTCCCTCGGCCTGGTAGTGTTCTCGTGTACGCGGATGTGGCGCAGTGGTAGCGCATCACCTTGCCAAGGTGAGGGTCGCGAGTTCGAATCTCGTCATCCGCTCGGAACTGCGAAGGCCCCGGTCACTCGACCGGGGCCTTCGTCGTCCGGGCTGGTGGCCCGATCCGGTCCGTGGGGCGCAGGCTTCGGGTGCCCGCGCCCCTCGGACGCGCGGGCCACCGTGCCCACTCGAGCGCCGGCGGATGGGTGGTCCGGTCGGCGCCCATCCGGTGATCCGGAGCGGCGCCCCGTCCGGATGGGTCGGATCCCGGACCGTGCGGTTTCCCGCACGGATCCCGCATCACCTCGCACGTGCTCGGCGTGTCGCTCATGCTCCGCCCGGATGGGCGTCCTCAGTCGGCGTCGAGCGCGACCCGTGCACCAGGGATGCCGACCCACGGTCCGCCCGGAGCGTCGACGACCGTGACGAGCACGTCGTCGCAGTGCGGGCACCGCGCGACGAAGCCCATCGGGCTGGCGTGCACCCGGGTGCCCGCCAGCGCCCCGACCGTCCTGCACCCCGAGCACCGGAGCGCGGCCACCGTGGGGTCCGAGCCGAGGAACCCGATGAGCACCCCGGCCAACGCGTTGCCGTCGAGCACGGTCATGCGCTGCCTCCGAACCGCTCGGCGCGGACGTCGGTCGTGTCGTGCCCGAGCTCGCCGAGCCACGTCAGCACCTGTTCGACGAACGGCGTCGACCCGCAGACGTAGACGAGGGCGCCGGCGTCCGGCGGGAACACCGCTGCGGCCAGGGCGTCCCGGGTGAGTCGGCCGGCCGGGGCCGCGGCACCGTCCGGGGCCCGGCGGCTGTACACGACGGTGGTGTCGACCCCGGCGGCCTCGGCACGGGCGAGCTCGGTGCGGAAGAACACGTCCTCCGGCGTGCGCACGGCGTAGAGGAGCCGGAACGGTGCGGCGTCACCGGCGTCGGCGTGCGCGCCGGCGACGGCAGCGAGCGGGACGATCCCCGAGCCGCCGGCGATGAGCTGCACCGGCCGCTCCGACACGTCCGGGCGCCAGACGAACCACCCACCGAGCGGTCCGTGCACCTCGAGTGCGTCCCCGACCTCGACGGCGTCCACCAGGAAGGGTGAGACCTCGCCGTCCTCGACCCGGTCGACCGCGAGCACGACCGAGGTCGTCGCGCCGGACGAGGCGATCGAGTAGGAGCGTGATGCCTGGTAGCCGTCCTCGGCGGTGAGGCGCAGGTCGAGGTGCTGGCCCGGGTCGTTGCCCGGCCACGTCGGGACGTCCAGGACGATCCGCCTGGCGTTCGGCGTCTCGGGGGAGACGGCGGCGACCGTCGCGGCGTGCCAGGCCGGCCGCCGCCGGAGGGCAGCCGACGTCGGTGGGGTGATCCGTTCCTCCAGGCCCTCCACCGCGCTCACCAGTACCGCTCTTCCTTCCACGGGTCGCCGTGCAGGTTGTAACCCGCGTTCTCCCAGAAGCCGGGTTCGTCGTCGGACTGCATGACGATGCCGCGCACCCACTTCGCGCTCTTCCAGAAGTACAGGTGGGGGACCAGCAGGCGTGCGGGACCGCCGTGCTCGGGGGTGAGCGGTTCGCCGTCGGCCTCGAACGCGATCCACGCCTGCCCGTCGAGGAGCTCGTCGAGCGGCACGTTCGTCGTGTACCCGCCGAAGCTGTGCACCATGCAGTAGTCCAGCGAGGTCTCGACGTCGGCGAACAGCCGGTCGAGCGGGACACCGCGCCACGGCATGTCGAGCTTCGTCCAGTGCGTCACGCAGTGGATGTCGACGGTGACGTCCTCGACGCCGAGCGCCTGCACCTCGTCCCAGGTCCAGCTGTGCAGGCCGGACTCGGTGCGGATCGAGAAGCTCCAGTCGGACGGTTCGATCTCGGGGGTGGCGCCGGCCGACAGCACGGGCCAGTCGCGGACGAGTGTCTGGCCCGGTGGGATGCGCGGGTCGTCGCGGTCGTCACGGCGACCGCCGAAGCCTCGGGTGAACGTCGCCATCGGTGCTCCTCGGTCGCGTGTCCGGCGACCACGCGGGCGCCGCTCTGGTCGATCATCCCGCCTCGCGCAGGCGCTCGTGTAACGGGTTGGTAAACGTTCCCGTGCCTCTGGTGCGGCTGCGGGAGACCGCTCGATCGCGGTCACCGTGCGGATCGGGGCCCCGTGAGGGCGACCGGCGTCCGTCGCGTCGGGCTTGGCCGGGGACGATCCGCCCTCTATCGTTCACCGGAACGATTACCAGGAGGGGTCACCCCGAATGCAGCCCATCGTCCCCGAACCCCGGAACGCCCGCGGCCCGAGCCGTCGTGCGCTCCTCACCGGCGCCGCCGGACTCGCCGGCCTCGGCCTGCTGACGCTCACCGGGTGCAGCTCCGGCGCCTCGGCCGGCACCACCGACCTTCCCGAGGCCGCCGCCACCGGCGCCGCCCGGAGCGGCGGTCGACTCCGGATCGCCCGACCCGCCGCGTCGGCCGCCGAGACCCTCGACTCCGCGAGCTCCCTGTCCGCCTACGAGTACCTCGGCGCGCTCTACAACCGGCTCGTCAAGCTCGACCAGCAGGGCCGGACCGTGCCCGACCTCGCCGAGGAGTGGTCGGCGAACCAGGACGGCACCGAGTGGACCTTCCGCCTCCGCCGGGGCGTGCGCTTCCACGACGGGTCGCGCTTCTCCGCCGACGACGCGATCGCGAGCATCCGGCACATCCTCGACGAGAAGACCGGCAGCCCGCAGGCCGGAGTGCTCGGCGAGGTGATGGACGCCCGCTCGATGACGGCCGTCGACCCGTACACGCTGCGGTTCGCCCTCACGAAGCCGAACGCGGAGTTCCCGTCGCTGCTCACCGCGTACCAGTGCTACATCGTGCCGGCCGGGGCGATCGCCGACATCGGCCGGACGGGCATCGGCACCGGACCGTTCCGCCTGTCGTCCTTCGCTCCGGCGGGTGCCGGCAGCGTCGAGGCGTTCGACGACCACTTCGCCGGCCGCCCCGCGTTGGACGGCATCGACTTCTACTCGATCCAGGACACCACCGCCCGGGTGAACGCCCTGCTCGCGGGGCAGATCGACCTCATCTCGCAGACGAACCTCGACTTCGCGACGGCCCGGGTCGTCGCCGCCTCCGATCGGGCGACCATCGCCCGCTCGAAGAACGCGCAGTGGTACACGATCCCGATGCTCGCCACCTCCGAGGAGTTCCGCGACCCACGGGTCCGCCAGGCGATGAAGCTCGCCTACGACCCGCGCACGATCGTCGACACCGCCCTGCAGGGCACCGGGTCGCCGGGCTGGGACAACCCCGTGCCGCCGCAGCTCGCCGCCTTCGTGGACGACCACCGCGAGTACGACCCCGACAAGGCGAAGGCGCTGCTCAAGGCCGCCGGTCGGTCGGATCTCCGGGCGTCGATCTACACGTCGAGCTACGAGTCGGTGTTCACCCCGATGGCCGTCGCCTACCGCGACGCCGTCGCGGACGCGGGCATCCGCCTGACGGTGAAGAACGCCAGCTCGGACTCGTACTACACGCAGATCTGGATGCAGAAGCCGCTCATGGTGAGCTACTGGTTCACCGGCCGTCCGATCGACCAGCTGCTCAACCAGATCTTCCGGTCCGGCTCGTCGTACAACGAGAGCGCGTGGTCGAACGAGCGGTTCGACGGGCTGCTCGACGACGCCCGCGCCGAGATGGACGACGCGAAGCGCCTGACCCTGTACCAGGACGCCCAGCGCCTCGTGGTCGAGGACGGCGCGGACATGACCCCGATGTTCGGCGACCGCCTGGTCGGGCTGTCCCGCGACGTCGTGAACTACTCGGAGTACGGCTTCGAGTTCGACTACCTCCGGATCGGACTGCGACGATGACGACGACCACGAACAAGCCGTCGGACGTCCTCGTCCCCGTCCTCCGTCGGCTCGGCATCGCCGTGCTCACGGTGGTGCTCGCCTCGCTGTTCGTGTTCCTCGCCGTGCAGGCGCTGCCGGGCGACGTCGCGCAGCAGCTGCTCGGGCAGAACGCCACACCCGACGCCGTCAAGCAGCTCCGGGAGTCGCTCGGCCTCGACCAGAACGTCTGGCTCCGGTACCTGCAGTGGCTCGCCGGAGCGGTGCACGGCGACTTCGGCACCTCGCTCGTCAGCGGGGAGCCGGTCGCCCCGACGCTGTTCACGGCGTTCCGCAACAGCATGCTCATCGCCGTCCCCGCGATGGTCGTGGGCGTCACACTGTCCCTCGCGCTCGGCGTCATCGCCGGGGTCCGCCGCGGCCGTGCGTCCGACCGGGTGATCTCGATCGTCAGCCTCGTCGTGATGAGCGTGCCGGAGTTCATGGTCGCCACCGTGCTCGTGCTGCTCTTCGCGATCGGGCTGCCGCTCTTCCCCGCTGTCGTCCTGCGCGGCAGCGACGCCACGGTCGGCGAGCTCCTGCCGACGATCTGGCTGCCGATCATCGTGCTGACCCTGGCGATGGCCGCGTACATCGTCCGGACCGCCCGTTCCTCGACGATCGACGTGATGGCGTCCGAGTTCGTGACCACCGCGGAGCTGAAGGGCCTGACGATGCGCCGGGTCGTCTGGAAGCACGCGGTCCCGAGCGCGCTCCTGCCGACGCTCAACGTCGTGGCGCTCAACGTGGCCTGGCTGCTCGGCGGCGTGGTCGTCGTCGAGAACGTCTTCAACTACCCGGGCATGGGCAAGCTCATGCTCGAGTCCGTCTTCAACCGCGACCTGCCGACGATCGAGGCGATCGCGCTCCTCAGCGCCCTCGTCTACGTCGTGTGCAACCTCGCGGCCGACCTCGTCGCGCTGGCACTCGACCCGAAGCTCCGCACCCGACAGCGACGGGCGCGCACCCGGAGCCGCGCCGGCGCACGCCCCACCCGGAAGGCAGCAGCATGACCGCCATCGCCCCGCGTTCCCGGAACGTCATCGGCGCAGCCGTCGCCCCCCTGCGCAGCTCCACCGCGCTGGCCATCGGCCTCGGCCTGATCGCGCTGCACCTCGTGCTCGCCGTCCTCGCCCCGGTCATCGCCGGCCACGACCCGGTGGCGACGAACTCCGCCGACGTGCTCGCCGGCCCGACGTGGACGCACTGGCTCGGCACCGACCAGTACGGCCGCGACATCCTGTCCCGGACGCTCAACGGCGGCCGCTACGCCCTGCTCGTGACCTTCCTCGCGACGACGATCGCCGTGGCGGTCGGCACCGTCCTCGGCTGCGTCACCGCGTACGCCGACAACTGGTTTGACGAGGTCGTCATGCGGATCGTGGACGCCCTGCTCAGCGTGCCGTCGATCCTCGCGCTCCTCGTCGTCGTCACCGTGTTCGACGCCGGGCTCTGGGTGATCGTCCTCGCCGTGACGATCGTCTACGCGCCCGCCGTGACCCGGGTGGTGCGTGGCGCGGCGCGGACGGTGATCACGCAGGACTACGTCACGGCCGCGCGCGCCCGGGGCGAACGCTCCCTGTCCATCGTGTTCCGCGAGATCCTGCCGAACGTCCTCGACGTGGTCCTCGTCGAGTACGCGATGCGCGCCTCCTGGATCGTGCTGCTCGTGGCGTCGCTGTCGTTCCTCGGCTTCGGCGCGAACCCGCCGACACCGGACTGGGGGCTCATGGTCCAGGAGAACCGGACCGCCCTCACGGTCGTGCCCCTCGGCACGCTCGCGCCCATCGTGGCGCTCGCGACCCTGGTGGTCGGCCTCAACCTCGCGGCCGACGGGCTGAGCAAGTCGCTCGGTGTCGACCGCGCGACGAAGGGAGTCAGCGCGTGAGCATCGTCCAGGTCGACCGCCTCGCGATCTCGTACGCCGCCGGCAAGCGCTCCGTGCCGGTCGTCCGCGGCGTCTCGTTCGCCATCGAGGCGGGCCGGACCCTCGGGCTCGTCGGCGAGTCCGGCAGCGGCAAGTCCACCGTCGCCCGCACCCTGCTCGCGCACCTGCGGACCGGGTCGCGCATCGAGCACGGCACGGTGCACGTCGACGGCGAGGACGTCTTCGCCCTCTCGCCGGCCGGCCGACGGGCGCTCCGTGGCGGCACCGCGTCGGTGGTCGCGCAGAACGCCGGACAGACACTCACGCCGTCGATGCGCGTCGGCGAGCAGATCCGCGAGGCCCTCCGCGCTCACGGCGAACCCGACGGCCCCGAGCGTGTGCTCGAGCTCGTCCGGCTCGTGCGGCTGCCGTCGCCGGAGACGATCGTCCGCCGGTACCCGCACCAGCTCTCCGGCGGGCAGCAGCAGCGCGTCGCGATCGCGATGGCCGTGGCCGCGCGCCCCCGCGTGCTCGTCCTCGACGAACCCACCACCGCCCTCGACGTGGTCACGCAGGCCGCCGTGCTCGACCTCGTCGCCGACCTCGGCCGCGAGCTCGGCATGGCCGTCCTGCTCGTCAGCCACGACCTCGGCGTCGTGTCCGCGATGGCCGACGAGATCGCCGTGATGCGCGACGGCGAGGTCGTCGAGCACGCCGAGACGGCGGCGCTCTTCGCCGCCCCGCAGCACGAGTACACGCGTGCCCTGCTGGCCGCGGTGCCGGACGGCCGCCGGCCAGGAGGAACGGACCACGTGCCCGAGACGGCGACCGTCTCGTCGGCGGTCGCCTCCAGGGCCGGCCGGACCGTTGATCTCCCCACCGGCACGGCCGGCCCGCCGCTGACGCGTCGCGCCGGAACCGGCGGCGTGGGCCCAGAACCGCTCGTCCGTCCCGTGGTGACCGCCGAGGACCTGGTGATCCGCTACGGACGCGGCCTGCCGGCCGCCGTCGACGGCGTCTCGTTCACGATCGCGCCGCGCGAGACGCTCGCCGTCGTGGGGGAGTCCGGCAGCGGCAAGTCGACGCTCGCGACGGCCCTGGCCGGCCTGGTCCCGGCCGAGTCGGGCACGTTCTCGTTCGACGACGGGACCGTGAGCGGGGACCTGCGCGAGCCGATCGCCGGACGGTCCCCGGACCTCCGTCGTGCGGTGCAGCTCGTGTTCCAGAACGCCGACACCTCGCTGAACCCCCGCCGAACCGTCGGGGCAGCCATCGCGCGGCCGCTGAAGCTGTTCACCGGTTCCTCGTCGCGCGAGCGGGTCGGGGAACTGCTCTCCCAGGTCGGGCTCGGGCCGGAGTTCGCTGACCGGCTGCCGGCGCAGCTCTCCGGCGGGCAGCGGCAGCGCGTCGGGATCGCCCGGGCCCTCGCCGCCGAGCCGCGCCTGGTCATCGCCGACGAGATCACGACCGCGCTCGACGTGCAGGTGCAGGCGGGGATCCTCGCGCTGCTCGCCGACCTGCAGCGCGAGCGCGGGCTGAGTTGCCTGTTCATCAGCCACGACCTCGCGGTGGTACGGGGCGTGGCCGATCGCGTCGCCGTGATGACCGGCGGGCGCATCGTCGAGATCGGCCCGACCGAGGCCGTGTTCGGCGGCCCGAACCACCCGTACACGGCGACGCTCCTCGCAGCGACGCTCGAACCCGGCAGCACCGAGCTGCCCGACGTCGGCGACGGCGTGCCGCGGTGGCGCGAGGCTCCGGGGTGGACCGACCGCGGCGACGGACACCTGACCCGGAACTGGGAGGACGCATGACCGGCTTCACCGCACTCGGGGTGGACCCGGCCCTGCCCGACGGCGTGACCGTCCGCGACGAGTGGATCCCGATGCCCGACGGCGTCCGGTTGCACACGAGGATCTGGTCCCCGGCGGCACCCGACGGCCCCGTGCCGGTGCTGCTCGAGTACCTGCCCTACCGGCTCGACGACTGGACCGCGCCGCGGGACTCCGAGCGGCACCCCTGGTACGCGCAGCACGGGTACGCCTCGGTGCGGGTGGACATCCGCGGGACCGGCTCGTCGGACGGGTTCTTCGACGACGAGTACAGCGAGCAGGAACTCCGCGACGGCGAGGCCGTGATCGCCTGGCTCGCCGCACAGGAGTGGTCGACGGGTGCCGTCGGGATGTTCGGCATCTCGTGGGGTGGGTTCAACGCGCTGCAGCTCGCGGCCCGGGCACCGGAGGCCCTCAAGGCGATCGTGACGGTGTGCTCGACCGACGACCGGTACGACAACGACGTGCACTACGTCGGCGGTGCGGTGCTCGGGATCGACATGGCGGCGTGGGGTGCGACGATGTTCGCGTTCAACTCGCGGCCGCCGCGGCCCGAGGTGGTCGGCTCCGGCTGGGTCGACCAGTGGCGTGACCGGCTCGATGCGAACCGCCCGATGACGCCCGTGTGGCTGTCCCACCAGGAGCGCGACGACTACTGGCGGCACGGCAGCGCTGCGGAGGACTACGGGAAGATCGGCGCCGCGGTCCTCGCGGTCGGCGGCTGGGCCGACCCGTACCGCGACGCCGTGCTCCGGCTCGTGGCCAACGTGGACGCCCCGGTCAAGGGGATCGTCGGACCGTGGTCGCACCAGTACCCCGACCGGGGGCTCGCGCCCGGGCCGTCGATCGGCTTCCTGCAGGAGACCCTGCGGTGGTGGGACCGCTGGCTGCGCGGGGTCGACACCGGCATCGAGCGGGAGCCCGCGCTCCGGGCCTGGATCAACGAGGGCGAGCCGCCGGCGACGTACTACGAGACGCGCCGCGGCCGGTGGGTCGGTGCCGAGGCCTGGCCGTCGTCCGCCACCGTGTCCCGCACGGTTCCCCTCGCCGGGTTCCGCGGCGGCGCGGACGGCGCGGTCGTCGTCCGCTCGCCGCAGCACACCGGTGCCGACGCCGGACGCTTCTTCCCGTTCGGCAACGCCACCGACCTGCCGCCGGACCAGCGCGCCGAGGACGGCCGCTCGGTCTGCTTCGACCTGCCGCTCGACGAGCCGGTCGACGTGCTCGGCACCGTCCTCGTCCACCTCGCCGTGACGAGCGATCAACCCCGGGCCACCGTGACCGTGCGCCTGTGCGACGTCGCGCCGGACGGGTCGTCGACCCTCGTCACCCGGGGTGTGCTGAACGCCGCGAAGCGCGACGGGATGGACCGGGACGACCCGCTCGAACCCGGCGCCGCGGCATCACTGCCGGTCCGGCTCGTGTCGACCGGTCACCGGTTCGTCGCGGGACACCGGCTCCGGATCGCCGTGTCGACGTCGTACTGGCCGTGGGTCTGGCCGCACGGCGTCGCACCGACCGTCACGATCGACCCCGCCGGCTCGCACGTCGAGCTCCCGGTGTGGACACGCGCCACCGACGACGGCGTGCGGTTCGAGCAGCCGGAGCGCTCCGAGCCGCTCGCGATCGAACGGGTCGCGCCGACCGAGGTCCTGCCGCAGCGCACCGTCACGCACGACGTCGAGTCGGGGGAGTGGACGCTCGACGTCGACCCCGGGTACGGCGGCGGACGCGTGTACCCGGACGGGCTCGTCTTCAGCGAGGACGCCCGCGAGACCTACCGAATCCGGTCCGACGACCCGACCAGTGCCAGCGCGACGTCCCGCTGGTCGATCGGCCTGGCGAAGCCGGAGTGGGCCGCACGGCTCGAGACCGCCTCCGAGGTCACCGCGGACGCCGACGCCTTCCACGTCCGGAACACCGTGCGGGCCTGGGCCCGGGACGGTGGCCCCGACGTCGCCGAGGTGCTCGTCGCCGAGCACACGTTCGTCGACGAGGTGCCGAGGACCTCGGCGTGAGCGGGCCGGAGCAGACACGGGTCCGGCAGCGTCCCGAAGTCCGGCGGGCGATGATCGTCGAGGCGGCACGCGCCGTGATCGTCCGGAACGGCGTCGGCGCGACGGGCCTGCGGGACATCGCCGCCGAGGCGGACGTCTCGGTCGGGACCGTCACGTACCACTTCGGCAGCGTCGCGGAGATCCTGAACGAGGTCGTCGTGCTCGAGACGGAGCGCTTCTACGGGGCGATCGTCGCCGCCGTCGACGCGGAGCCGGACCCCGTCGCCGGCATCCGCATGCTCGTGGAACCGCTGTTCGGGGACACCGAGCAGGTGCGGCAGCACTGGCGGATCTGGTCGGACTACTGGACGGCGGTGGTGCGCCGGCCCGAGGTCGCGGCGGAGTACGCCGAGCGCATCCGCGTGTGGGAGGCCTGCCTGGTCCGCGTCGTCCGTCGGGGCGTCGAGGCGGGGGTGTTCACGCCCGCGGAGTCGCCCGAGGTCGTGGCGCTCAAGCTCGCGGCGTACAGCGACGGGGTGGCGACGCAGATCGCGCAGGGGGTGCCGGACCTGACCAACACGGTCGCCCTGTCCTGGATGTGGACCTTCCTCGCCCACGAACTCGGTGTGGCACCTGCGCGTCTCGGGGGAACCGCCGCGAGGCCCTTGTGATGAGGTAAGGCTTGCCTTACCGTTGTCGCATGGCACGGACCCGGCGACAGCCCAGCGAACGCATCCTCATCGCCGGCAGTGTCGACGACCTCCCCGAGATGACCCGCATGCTCGAGGACCTGCCCGAGAACGCCTACGGTCAGGTCTTCGTCGAGGCAGCCCTCGCCGAGCAGGTCCGCACGCTCCCGGCGCCCCCGCGCGTCACGGTGACGTGGCTGCTCCGGAGCGCCCGGACGTCAGCGGTGTCACCCCTCGTCTTCGCCGACCACGGCGAGGCCCTCGCGCACGCCGTCGCCGGGTGGGCGGCCGAGTGGTGCGTCGCCGACTACGAACCGCGCACGAGCGTCTGGATCGGCTGCGCCGACAGCCCCTGGGTCGAGCGCGCCCGCTCCGTCGTGCAGATCGAACTGGCCGACGCCGGCTTCGACACCCTCGTCGGCTGACCGGGTGAGGTCAGCCTTCGCTTCCTTGCGGCATACAAGAGAAGCGGGCACTGTTGTCACCATCGGATCCGCCCCACTCGGGTGGGACCACGAGGCAGGAGGAAACGACATGACCAACACCACCAGCACCACGCCCACCACGTCCCCGTTCTCGACGACGCCGGAGCTCGCCGCTGGGGTGGCGCAGTTCCTCGCCCCCGTCGTGATCGACCTCGAGGCGCTCGTCGTCAACGGCAAGCAGGCGCACTGGCACGTCCGTGGCCGCAACTTCGTCGGCGTCCACGAGCTCCTCGACACCATCGTCGAGCACGCCCAGGAGTGGGCCGACCTCGCCGCGGAACGAATCGTCGCCCTGGGCCTCCCGGTCGACTCCCGCATCGCCACGGTCGCCGCGAACACCACGATCCCGCCGCTGTCCGAGGGGTTCCAGAACTCCGACGTGACCATCACCGAGGTCATCGCCGAGATCGACGCCGCGCTGCTGCAGGTCCGCCGCGCCGTCGAGGGCCTCGACGAGGTCGACCTCAACAGCCAGGACGTCGTCATCGAGATCGAGCGCGGCCTGACCAAGGACCGCTGGTTCCTGCAGGCGCACCTCGCCGCGTAGACGCGACCCAGGAACGGACGGGAGGCGCGGTGGCCCCGGGCCCCCCCCCCCCCCCCCCCCGGGGCCCGCGGGGGGGCGTCGACCCGACCCGGGCCCGTC